>DASVXU010000195.1:0-32931 GCA_036392515.1 Gemmatimonadaceae bacterium
CACGAGTCACGACTCACGAGTCACGGCTTCACCATCGTCCCGCTGATCGGCCTCTTCGTCGGCCGCTCCGCGCGCTTGTAGAGGTAGATGCACGGCTCGAGGCGCGCGCCCTTCGCGTCGGCGACGGCGAAGCTGCTTCCCTCGTACGCGGCCGCGCCGGCGTAGCGACCGTCCTTGGTCACCGCGTAGTAGTTGAGGTCGAAGTAGGGGCGACCCTTCTCGTCGAGCAGGCGCGGCTCGGTCATCGCGATCACGCGCTGCATCACGCGGATCAGCGCGTCGGCGGGCGACATTCCCTGGCGCATGAGCTCAACCGCGAGGAAGGCGCCGCAGACCTTGATGTTCGCCTCGCCGCGTCCGGTCGATCCCGCGGCGCCGACGTCGTTGTCGCAGTACTGGCCGGCGCCGATGATCGGGCTGTCGCCGACGCGGCCGGGGATCTTCCACGAGAGGCCGCTCGTCGTCGTCACCGACCCGATGTCGCCCTTCGCGTCGACCGCGCACATGTTGATCGTCCCGTACGTGTGCGGCACCCCGTCCGCGTCGTAGCGCAGCTTCTCCGCGCTCGCGCCGTGCGTCGCGCTCGAGTCCCGCGCCGGCGGCTCGATCCAGTTGTCGTCGGGGTTGAGCTTGCGCTTCCAGCGCATCCAGTCCTGGCGGCTCTGCTCCGTGAGCAGGTTCTGCTCCTTGAACCCCATCTCGAGCGCGAAGCGCTTCGCCCCCTCGCCGACGAGCATGATGTGGTCGGTGTAGTCCATCACCGCCTTCGCGACGAGCGACGGGGTCGCGATCCCCTCGATCGCCGCCACGGCGCCGGCGCGCTTCGACGGTCCGTGCATGCAGCTCGCGTCGAGCTGGACGACGCCGTCCTCGTTAGGCAGCCCGCCGAGCCCGACCGACTGGTCGTTCGGGTCGAGCTCCTGGATGTTCACGCCGGCGATCGCCGCGTCGAGTGGATCGGCGCCCTTCGCGATCATCTCGTACGCGCGCGCGACTCCGCGCAGCCCGTTCGCCGAGGAGACGATGATCGGGCGATTCGGCGGCGCCAGCGGTGCCGCGCGCTCGGTGACTGTGATGAACGGCTGCGCGGCGGCGGGCCGGCCGAGCGTCAGCCCGGCGGCGACGGTGGCGCCGGCGCCGAGGAAGTCGCGGCGGGAGATGGACACGGATGCTCCGAGGGCGAGAGGTGTCGTGAGTCTGCGCGGGGAGTCAACGCGCGGCAAGGCCACGTGTGAGCGTCTGGCTTCAACGAGGGACGTGAGAGGCTCCGACGAGGGACGAGAGACGAGCGAGGACGCCCGGTGCCTCGTCTCTCGTCGCTTCGTCGGGTCCTTCCTCGTCTCTCGTCGCCGTGACGCGAGGCGCGCCGTTGCTTCCTGTCGAAGCCGCCATGTAGCTTGCTCGAATGAGCACCGCGAACGCCCTCGCCGATCTCCTCGACACCACCGCCTTCCTCCGCGGCCTCCCCGCGGCCGACATCGACTATCTCGTCGCGCGGATGACGCCGGCGACCAAAGCGGTGGACGCCGTCGTCTTCCGCGAGGGCGAGCCGCGCAAGCTCTTCGCGATCGTCGCGTCGGGGAGCGTCGCGATCGAGAAGGACGACGGGAGTGGACGCATCGCGCGACTCGTCACCCTCGGCGCGGGCGAAGTGCTCGGCGAGGGGATCCTGCTCGACGAGTCCCCGCACGGCACCACGGCGCGAGTCCTCGAGCGCGCCGAGCTGTTCGTCATGACGGGCTCGCAGGTGACGGCGATGATCGCCGAGCGCCCGACGCTGTACGCGTCGCTCGTCTCGCGCGCCGCGCGCTCGATCTCGCAGCGGCTGCGCAGCGCCGACGCCACCCTCGTCGGACGCGGCCGGCCGATGGGATTCGCCGGCTCGGCGAACCGCGTCGAGCACGACCTGCTCGGCGAGCGCGAGGTGCCCGACGAGGCGCTGTACGGCGTGCAGACCCTGCGCGCCCTCGAGAACTTCGCGATCACCGGCACCCCGCTGCGCGAGTTCCCGGCGCTGATCGAGGCGCTCGCCGCGGTGAAGGAGGCGGCCGCGCTGGCGAACCAGGAGCTCGGCCTCCTGCCGAAGGAGGTCGCGGATCTCATCGTGCGCGCGGCGCGCGAGGTCCGCGCCGGCCGCCATCACGAGCACTTTCTCGTCGACATGATCCAGGGCGGCGCCGGGACGTCGACGAACATGAACGCGAACGAGGTGATCGCGAACCGCGCCCTCGAGCTCGCGGGGAAGCGCCGCGGCAGCTATCAGGCGGTCCACCCGAACAACCACGTCAACCTCAGCCAGAGCACCAACGACGTCTACCCGACGGCGGTGAAGCTCGCGCTGCACTCGACCCTCGACCTGCTGCGCGACGCGATCAAGGATCTCGCCGCCGCGTTCCTCGAGAAGGGCGACGAGTTCGCGCCGCTGATCAAGATGGGACGCACGCAGCTGCAGGACGCGGTGCCGATGACGCTGGGCCAGGAGTTCACCGCCTTCGGCCACACCCTGCTCGAGGACGTCGAGCGGCTCGGCGAGGTGCAGGCGCTCATCCGCGAGATCAACATGGGCGCGACGGCGATCGGTACCGGGATCAATGCGCCTCCCGGCTACGCCGACGCGGTGCGCCGCCATCTCAGCGCCGTGACCGGGCTGCCGCTGATCACCGCGCCCGATCTCGTCGAGGCGACGATGGACACGGGCGTCTTCGTGCAGCTCTCGGGAGTCCTGAAGCGCTGCGCGGTGAAGCTCTCGAAGATCTGCAACGACCTGCGGCTCCTCTCGAGCGGCCCGCGCGCCGGGCTCGGCGAGATCAACCTCCCGCCGATGCAGCCCGGCTCCTCGATCATGCCGGGGAAGGTGAACCCGGTGATCCCCGAGGTGGTGAACCAGGTCTGCTTCGACGTGATCGGCGCCGACATCACGGTGACGATGGCCGCGGAGGCGGGGCAGCTGCAGCTCAACGTCTTCGAGCCGGTGATCGCCTTCCGGCTGCTCTACTCGATCGGCGCGATGCGCAACGCCTGCATCGTGCTGCGCGAACGCTGCGTGGTCGGGATCACCGCGAACCCGGATCGCATGCGCCGCTTCGTCGAGCACTCGATCGGGATCGTCACCGCGCTGGTGCCGGCGATCGGCTACGAGCGCGCGACCGACATCGCGAAGACCGCGCTCGAGACGGGGCGCGGCGTCTACGACATCGTGATGGAGCGCGGCCTGCTGACGCGCGAGCAGCTCGACCGGATCCTGAATCCGGAAGCGATGACGGCGCCGAGAGCGGTCCCGCCGCGGAGGGCGAGTGGAGGTTCGTCAGTGCGATGAGAGAATGGAGAGACTCCGAAAAAGAGTGGAGAGTGGAGAGACGAAAAGACGATGGGGTGACCCCAATCGTTCTTTCGTCTCTCCTCTCTCCTCTCTCGATCGCGGTGTCGCTCCTCTCTCCTCGCCGTGACGAACTCAGGTTCGGAACTCCAGAATCATGGCTCGCACCCGCTCCGCCGCGGTCTGGAGCTCGGCGGCGGTGACGCTGACGTCCTGAACGGACGACGAGGTCTGCTCGACGGCGGCGGCGACTTCCTGGGAGCCGGCGGCGTTCCCTTCGGCGGTCTCCTTCGCGCCCATGATCGCGCTCCGCACCGCGATCAGCGCCGCCTGGTTCGCCTCGACGGCGCGCGTCACCCGACCGCTGGCGACGGTCACGCGCTCGACCGCGGTCTCGATCTTCGAGAGCGCGGCGGAGGCGCCCGTCGCCACGGCCTCGACGTTCTTCATGCGCTGCGTCCCCGCTTCGACCGCCGCCGAGGCGCTGGCGACGCGGTCGCGGATGCGGCGCACGTTGTCGGTGACGTCGCGCGCCGCCTTCGCGCTCTGGTCGGCGAGGGTGCGCACTTCCTCCGCGACCACCGCGAAGCCGTGGCCCGCCTCGCCGGCGCGCGCCGCCTCGATCGCCGCGTTCAGCGCGAGCAGGTTCGTCTGCACTGCGATGTCGGAGATGACGGCGACGAAGCGGTCGATGAGCGCGGTCGCGTCGCGCAGCCCGGCGATCTCGCGCGCCGAGACGTCCACGACCTCGCGCGCGCCGAGCAGCGTCGTCACCGCTTCGGCGATGCCGGCCCGCGTCGCGTCGGCGGTGGTGCGGATGTCGCGACCCGCGGTCTCGCTCTCCCCCGCCGCCTCGCCGATCGCGGCGCCCTCTTCGGCGAGCTGGCGGATCGCGTCGGTGGCGCTCGTCAGCGCGTCGAGCTGGCTCGCCGCGCTGCGCGCCATGTCGCTCACCGCGGCGCTCACGTGCTGCGTCGCGTCGGAGGTGCTCGACGCGGTCGTCGCGAGGAGGCCGGCGGCGCGGTTCACGATCTCGGCCTCGCCCTGCACGCGCTCGAGCAGCGAGCGCAGCCGGTCGCGCGCCCGCGCCAGCGACTGGGAGAGCAGGGTGTACTCCTGCGCGTCGCGCGCGGCGTTCTGCTGCGCGCGCGTCGCGAGCCGCAGGTCGCCGTCGCCGATCGCGTCCATGTCCCGCCCGATCTCGTCGAGCGGGCCGGTGACGGCGTGCAGCGTGCGGCGCACGAAGATCATCGCGAGGAGGATCGCCAGCGCGAGGGCCCCGACGAGGAAGAGCTGGTTGCGCGTCACCGTCGACTCGAGGAGCGCCGCGCGCTCGTTGGTGCGCGCCGCGGCGGTCGTGCGGATCGTCGCGAACGCCTCCTCGATCCGCTCGATGTCGGCGGTCGCGGTGCGGATCACGCGCGTCGCCTCGGCGGGGCGTCCGGTCTCGTCGTAGGCGCGCGCGACGGAGATCGCGACTTCGAGCGAGGCCTGGTACTGCCCGATCGACTCCATCTGCTTGCGCTCGTCGTCGGTGAGCGCGCGGAGCGACATCGCGGCGTTGCGCAGCGCGTTCGCCCGCTCGACCGCGACATCGTAGCGATCGCGGTCGACGTCGGCTCCCGTCTTGAGGTACTGCATCCCGATCACCATCTCGCGGGTGATCGCGTCCACCACCTGCTGGACCTCGGAGAGCTCGCGGTACAGCTCGGACACCTCGCGCTCGCTCCGCGCGGCGGTGCGGCGGAGGGAGAGCACGCCGCTCGCGCCGGCGGCGGTGAGGAGGACGATCGTCGCGGTGAAGCCCGCCCACAGCATCGAGCGGATCGTCGTGAGGCGGAGCCGGAGGCGCATCATGCTCCTCCCACGCGGGCGATGATGACCGGCTTCCCCACCACGTCGTGCTTCGCGTCGAAGGCGATCGGTCCGGTCACGCCGACCATCGCCGGACGCGCGCTCCCGACCTCGGCGATGTAGTCGCGGACCCTGGCGCGGTCGGGGCCGACCGCGATCACGGCGCGGCCGATCAGCATCGTCGCGTCGTAGGCGAGCGCGGCGCGCTGGTCGGGGGGCTGATGGTAGCGGCGGGTGAACTCGGCGACGAACGCCTTCGCCTGGTCGTTGGGCGGGCGGGTCGGCAGGAAGAACGAGATGTAGTAGACGCCGGCGAACTCCTTCGCGTGCTCCTCCATCGTGGAGAAGCCGTCGCCGCCGATCATCGGCGGCTGGATGCCTAACGCGCGGAGGTCGCGGATCAGCGTCTCGGCGTCGTCGGGGCCGCCCGGAAAGAGGATCAGGTCGGGGGCCTGCTTGCGGATGAGCCCCGCGTAGGCCTGCCACTCGCTCATGCGCGCGAGGTGCGGCGCGCGGCTGACGATCTTCCCGCCCCCCGCCTCGTAGATCGTCCCGAAGGCGCGCGACCAGCCGAGGCCGTAGATGTCGTTGCGGTACATCATCGTCGCCGTGCGCGAGTGCAGCGAGTCGAGCGCGAAGCGCGCCGCGGCGCGGCTGTTCACCGTGTCGTTCGGGCAGACGCGGAACACCCACTGGCTGCGTCCGCTGAGCAGGATGCTCGTGCTCACCGGCGAGACGGCGACGACGGCATTGGCGCCCCCGTGCTCGGCGTCCTCGTAGACCGGTATCGACTCGAGCGAGCTGCGGCTGTCGGTGTGGCCGACGACGCCGACGACGTCCGGATCGTCGCGGAGGGCGGTTGCGATCGGGATCGCGGTCGAGAGCCCCGCCGGCGCGGTGCGCAGCACGAACGGTGGCGCGCCGCGCGGGCGCTGCTCGTTGAGGCGCGCGATGGCCAGCTCCGCGCCCTGCTTCGTCGAGAGGTTGGTCGGGGACTGCGCCTGCGCGCCGAGCCCGATCGCCACCTGGTCCGTCGCGCCCCGCCTGCTGCAGGCGGCCGCGGCGAGCAGCACGGTCCCGAGCAGAACGATGCCGCGTGCGCGGCGCGACGGGCGCGTCAGGTCGACGGAGAGGGGCATGATCGGGCGCGAGAGGGGGCGATGAAAGCTCCCATCCCCGCCGCCGGCGGGTGATGGGAGTCACCCCATACGACGACCGAGGTTACGCATCCGTCATCTTCCGGTTCGGGGCGAATTGCCGCGCTTGCCCCTGCCGACGCGCGCCGGTTAGTCTGAGGCGCCATGCCCCCCCGCCGAAAGAAGCGCCTCGACCCGGCCGTCTTCCAGATCCCCGTCGACGCGGTGCGGAGCGGGGTCTATACCGACACCTCGCTCGTGCGGACGCGCGAGCTGCTGCGCGCGACCGGCCGCTCGCCGCGGGTGATGCTCCAGTTCGCGACGAAGCGTCCCGCCGTCGTCTGCGGGGTGGACGAGGCCGTCGCGGTGCTCAAGCTCTGCGCCGACGACTGGAGCGCGCTCAGCGTGCACGCGCTCTTCGAGGGCGACCGCGCCGACGCGGGGGACACCGTGCTCACCGTCGAGGGGCCCTACGAGAGCTTCGCGCACCTCGAGACGTACTGCGTCGGCGTGCTCGCGCGGCGGAGCGCGATCGCGACGACGATGCGCGCGATCGTGGACGCGGCGCGCCCGAAGCCGGTCTTCGTCTTCTCGGCGCGCTCGGATCACGGGCTGATGCAGCCCGGCGACGGCTGGGCGGCGTACGTCGGCGGCGCGACGGGGATCTCGACCGCGGGCCAGGGGAGCTGGTGGGGGGGCGAGGGACTCGGTGTGGTACCGCACGCGCTCATCGCCGCCTTCGACGGGGACACCGTCGCCGCGACGAAGGCGTTCGCCGAATTCGCGCCTAACGAGCAGCGGCTGATCGCGCTCGTCGACTACGCGAACGACGCGGTGGGGACGAGCGTCGCGGTGGCGCGGGCGACGGAGGGAAAGCTCTGGGGGGTGCGCATCGACACCTCGCAGCATCTCGTGGACAGGTCGATCCTCCCGCTGATGGGGACCTTCCCGCCGACGGGGGTGAACCCGCAGCTCGTCTGGAACGTGCGCAACGCGCTCGACGACGAGGGATTCGGGCACGTGAAGATCGTGGTCTCCGGCGGCTTCAGCATCGAGCGCATCCGCGCCTTCGAGGAGGACGGCGTCCCCGTGGACGCCTATGGTGTCGGCAGCTCGCTCTACGCGGTGCACCTCCCGTTCACCGCCGACATCGTGATGGTGAACGGCGAGCCGCAGTCGAAGGCGGGGCGGGAGGCGCGGGCGAATGCGAGGCTGGAGCGGGTGAAGTAACTACCCTGCGATGGGTGAGGTGTGAGGGCGAGTGGGGCGTGAGGTCGGACCGGCAGGTCGGACCTCACTCCTCACGAAGCCTCACACCTCACCGCCCGCCGTGTTGCAACTGCGTCTGGGCGCGCGTCCACTCCGTATGGCTACCGGACCGAAGCTCGACGGCGCTGGGAACGTGAAGCTCGTGACGATCCACGAGGCACAGGCGATCCTGCAGCGCTGCCATGGAGTCGTCGAGGGGATGGCGCTCGACGTGAAGAACAGCCGCCCGATCAACGCGGGCGTGCAGCGGCTGAAGCGTGAGGCGACGCCGCTCATCGGCAAGCTGAAGGGCCAGTTCGGGATGATCGCCGACGTCGTGACGGCGATGCTCCTCGCGGCGACGCGCGGCGGCGGCGACGCGCAGAAGGTGCGCGGGATGCGCGAGGGAATCGCGAGCGTCCGCACGCAGCTCGAGATCGCCGAAGCGAAGGTGCTCGAGAAGCACTCGCTCGAGGACAAGAAGCCCGCGGAGAGCAGCGCGGACTGAGAGCGGGGTCGGGGGTCAGGGGTCGGGGGCCAGCCGCTGCGGTGACGCAGTTGCCGACCGCCGACCCCTGACCCCTTCGCAGTAAGGAGATGCCCGACAGCAGGGCTCGTATCTCCGTGAATCAGCGACGCCGTTTCCTTGATTTTCCCTCTGGCGCGCTGGTAGCTTCCCTCGACTGTACACCACTTCCGCGAGCGCCGGCCATGGGCGCTCGGCCACTCCAGTCTCCAAGGACTTGGCATGACTGCGACCCACCGCCCGCGCCGGCGACTGCATGCCGCGCTGACGGCCGCCCTCGCACTGGCTTTCACGGCGTGCTCGGGCGACAAGTATCCCAACACGATCTTCGAGCGGCACACCGAGTTCAATCGCGAGGTGCTCTCGATCTTCAACTCGATGTTCTTCTGGTCGGCGCTCGTCTTCGTGCTCGTCGAAGCGGCGCTGCTCTGGGTGCTCTGGCGCTATCGCCGGCGCGAGGGAGCGCCCGAGCCGAAGCACGTGCACGGGCACACGACGCTGGAGATCGTCTGGACGCTCATCCCCGCGGTCGTGCTGATCTTCATCGCCGTGCCCACGGTGCGCGCGATCTTCCGCACGCAGGCGAAGGCGGTGCCGAACGCGCTGCAGGTCCAGGTGATCGGGCACCAGTGGTGGTGGGAGTTCCGCTATCCGCAGTACGGGGTGATCACGGCGAACGAGCTCTATCTGCCGATCGGCCGCACGGTCAACTTCGAGCTGAAGACCGCGGACGTCATCCACTCGTTCTGGATCCCGCGGCTCGGCGGCAAGCGCGACCTCGTCTCGAACCACACCAACTACCTGTGGTTCACGCCGGACAGCGCGGACGAGAACGCGTGGAACGGCAGCTGCAACGAGTACTGCGGGGCGAGCCACGCGAACATGCGCTTCCGCGCGTTCACGGTGACGCCGGCGCAGTTCGACCAGTGGGTGGCGCACCAGAAGACGCCGGCGGCGTTCGGCGCGGTGGCACCCGCTGCCGCCGCGGGCGCGACGGGCGTCGCGACGAACGCGATGACCGCAGCCGCCGTCGCGGGGGAGCAGGGGAAGCCTAACGCGACGCCGGGAGGGCCCCAGCTCCCGCCGCCCGCGACCGCGCAGACGCCCGCCGGCGCGAACCCCGGCGCCGCGACGCCGAGCGCCGCGAACGCGAACGCGCCGCAGCCGACGGTGACCGCGGCGAGCTTCACCGGGTGGCCCGCCGATCGTCTGCCGGCCTACACCGAGCCCACGAAGCAGATCCCGGCGGGGCTCGCCTTCAACGCGCAGCCCGGCGACCCGGCGCGCGGCCAGCAGATCTACTCGCGCAGCGCCTGCATCGGCTGCCACACGATCGCCGGCAACCCGATGTCGATGGGACAGATCGGTCCCAACCTGACGCACATCGGCTCGCGCCTCACGATCGGCGCGGGACTCTACCCCAACGACGACCAGCACCTCGCGCTCTGGATCAAGAACACGCGCGCGATGAAGCCCGGCTCGATCATGCCGACGCTCGGCAAGGGAGAGTACGATCCGATCCTCGCCACGACGGTGACGTCGGGGCTCACCGACCAGGAGATCGCGGACATCGTCGCGTATCTCCGCGCGCTGAAGTAACCGCCAGGCACTGGAGACCGAAGCATAATGGCAACCATCGCCGCCACTCCCGCCCACGCGCACGAAGCCCACGCGCACCCGACGGGAATCATGAGCTGGCTGACGACCGTCGACCACAAGCGGATCGGCACCCTCTACCTTTTCACCGCGCTCTTCTTCTTCCTGCTCGGCGGGCTCGAGGCGGAGATCATCCGCATGCAGCTCCAGGGTCCGAACGGGACGCTGGTGAGCGCGGAGACGTACAACCAGCTGTTCACGATGCACGGCACGACCATGATCTTCCTCGCGATCATGCCGCTCAGTGCCGCGTTCTTCAACTACCTGATCCCGCTCCAGATCGGCGCGCGCGACGTCGCCTTCCCGCGGCTCAACGCGTTCAGCTACTGGGTGTACGTGCTCGGCGGGATCTTCATCAACCTGTCGTGGCTGCTGCACGCGGCGCCCGACGGCGGCTGGTTCGGCTACGCGCCGCTGACGACGCGCGCCTACTCGCCCGGGATGAACATCGACTTCTGGGTGCTCGGCCTGCAGATCCTCGGCGTCTCCTCGCTCGCCGCGGGGTTCAACTTCATCACGACGATCATCAACATGCGCGCGCCGGGGATGAACCTGATGCGCATGCCGATGTTCACGTGGGCCGCGTTCGTCGTCCAGTTCCTGATCGTCCTCGCCTTCCCGGTGATCACGATCGCGCTCGTGTTCCTCATGTTCGACCGCTTCTTCGGGACGAACTTCTACACGACCGCCGCCGGCGCCGACCCGCTGCTCTGGCAGCACCTGTTCTGGATCTTCGGCCACCCCGAGGTCTACATCCTCATCCTCCCCGCGTTCGGGCTGGTGAGCGACGTCCTCCCGGCGCACACGCGGAAGCCGATCTTCGGCTACCCGGTGATGGTGTTCTCGCTGATCCTCATCGCCTTCCTCGGCTTCGGCGTGTGGGCGCACCACATGTTCGCCGTCGGCATGGGCCCGATCGCCGACACCGTGTTCGGGCTGACGACGATGCTCATCGCCATCCCGACCGGCGTGAAGATCTTCAACTGGATCGCGACGATGTACGGCGGCTCGATCCGCTTCACGACCGCCTGCCTCTTCTGCATCGCGCTCGTCGCCTTCTTCACCGTCGGCGGGCTCTCGGGCGTGATGCACGCGTCGCCCCCGGCCGACCTGCAGCAGACCGACACCTACTTCATCGTCGCGCACTTCCACTACGTGCTCTTCGGCGGCTCGATGATGGGGCTCTTCGCGGGCGTCTATCACTACTTCCCGAAGATCACCGGACGGTTGCTCGACGAGCGGATCGGCAAGTGGCACTTCTGGCTGACCGCGATCGGGATGAACCTCACCTTCTTCCCGATGCACCTCAGCGGCCTGCTCGGCATGCCGCGCCGCATCTACCGTTATGACGCGGGCCAGGGCTGGGACGGCTTCAACCTCGCCAGCTCGATCGGCGCCTACATCCTCGGCGTCGGCACGCTCTTCCTCGTCTGGAACATCATCAAGAGCCTGAGGGGCGGCGTCCGCGCGGGGAACGACCCGTGGGGCTCCCCAACCCTCGAGTGGGCGATCCCGTCGCCGCCGCCGGAGTACAACTTCGCGCGCATCCCGACGGTGACCTCGCGCTACCCGCTGTGGGACATGAAGCACCCGGCGCTCACCTCCGACGTCCCGCACTCGCACCGCGGCGACAAGGAGATGGACGTCGCGATCGGCGGCAGGACGGTCGGGCATCCGCACCCCGCCCCCGCGGCGCAGTCGACGCGCGTCGCCGAGTCGCCGATGCACATCGAGACCGAGACGTACACGCCGGCGCAGGTCGGCATCGTGCTCCCCGACCCGACGATCAAGCCGTTCTTCGTCGCCCTCGGGATGGTGATCATGCTCAGCGCGCCGCTGTTCATGCACGAGGCGCAGATCAGGGAGATCGCCGGCAACGCCGCCGGCCACCGCACCGCGATGACGTTCTTCTGGATCTTCGCGCTCGGCGGTGCCGCCCTGATGGTCGGAATGCTCTACAACTGGCTGCTCACCCCGCTCGAGTCCGAACACCACTAGTCGCCGACCGCCAATGACCTCCGTTCCTCTCACGGCCGGACACGTGCCCGACGCGCACGATCCTCACGCCACGTCGACGGGACTCGACAACAAGAAGATCGCGATCTGGGCCTTCATCGGCTCGGAGTGCATGCTCTTCGCGTCGCTGATCTCGACGTATCTCATCTACAAAGGCCGGTCGAAGGTCGGCCCCTTCCCGCACGAGACCTGGACCGATCCCTCGACCGGAAAGACGCTGAACGCGATCCTCAACATCCCGGTCACCTCGGCGTCGACGTTCGTGCTGCTGATGTCGTCGCTGGCGATGGTGCTCGCGCTGGCGGCGGTGCAGAACAAGAACGTGCCGAAGCGCACCACCGGCGAGCGGATCCTCGGCTCGTCGCAGCTCTGGCTGCTCGCGACCGCGGCGCTCGGGATCACCTTCCTCGGCTTCCAGGCGTACGAGTTCACCTCGTTCGTCCATGAGGGGCTGTCGATCCGCACGAACCTCTTCGGCTCGAGCTTCTTCACCCTCACCGGCTTCCACGGCGCGCACGTGACGGCCGGGGTGATCTGGCTGCTCACGCTCTTCGCGATCGACCGCAAGCGCGGGCTCGGCCCGCGCGACGAGGTGAACGTCGACATCGCCGCGCTCTACTGGCACTTCGTCGACGTCGTCTGGATCGCGATCTTCACGCTCGTCTACCTCATCAAGTAGCCCCATGACGCACTCCACTCATCCGGCCGCGGACGCGGCGGTCGCCGACCATCACGGGGCCGGGATCGAGCACGCGCACCCGACGTGGTCCACGTACTGGAAGGTCGCGACGATCCTCACGCTGATCACCGCGGTCGAGGTCTGGGTCTACTACGTGCCGGCGATCGTGCAGTCGCGCTGGTTCGTGCCGCTGCTGCTGATCATGTCGGCGGTGAAGTTCGCGATCGTGGTGCTCTTCTACATGCACCTGAAGTACGATCACCGTCTCTTCCGCGCCCTCTTCACCGGCCCGCTGATCATCGCGATGGTCACGATCGTCGCGCTGATGTTCCTCTTCGGCAAGCTCGCGGCGCGGGTCGGGGCGCTGGGCTGAACGCGAGGGGGGGCAGGGGTCGGGGGTCAGCCGTCGGCGGTCATCCGTCGGCGCCGACCCCCGACCCCTGACTCCCGACCCCCGACCCCAAGGAGTAGTCGGAATGGCAGCACCGCTCTATCCCCTCCTCCATCCCGTCGCGCAGCTCTCCTGGACGAGCTTCACCGTCCACTGGAGCACGGTGATCGGACTCCTCGCGCTGGCGGGACTCTACGAGTGGCGCGCGCGCGCCGCGACGGCGGACCGGTCGCTCGGCGCACCCCCGACCGCGGCACAGCGGGCGTCGTTCATCGCGGGGCTCGTCGCGATCTTCCTCTCGCTGAACGGGCCGCTGCACGACCTGAGCGACTCCTTCCTCTTCAGCGCGCACATGGTGCAGCACCTCGTGCTCACCCTCGTCGTCCCCCCGCTGCTCATCGTCGGGACGCCGGCGTCGCTCTTCCGGCAGGCGCTGCGCTCGCGCACCGTCGCCCGCGTCGCGCGCGTCGTCACGAAGCCGGCGCTCTGCTTCGCGATCTTCAACGTCGTGCTCACGGCGTGGCACTTCCCCGTCGCCTACAACCTCGCCGTCGCCTACCACCCGGTGCACATCGCCCAGCACCTGATGTTCATGGTCGCGGCGACGCTGATGTGGTGGCCCCTGCTCAGCCCCATCCCCGAGCTGCCGCGGCTCCCGTACCCGCTGCAGATGCTCTACTGCTTCCTGATGACGATCCCGATGTCGCTCGTCGCGGTCTCCATCACGTACAGCGAGGGGATACTCTATCCCGCCTACGCGAGCGCGCCGCGCCTCTGGGGGATCTCCCCGATGCAGGACCAGCTCCTCGGCGGCCTGATCATGTGGATCCCCGGCGGATTGTTCTTCGTCGCGGTGATGTCCGTGATCTTCTTCAAGTGGGCGGCCGCCAACTCCGATACCGTCGAGGGTGCGCAGGCGGCGCGGTACTGATCGATCGCTCGTCGCTCGTTGGTGTCAGCAGTTACCGGACTCTCCCGCTCAACGCGTCGTCCAGCTCCCGCCCCAGCTGCGGGTGCATGCGCCACAGGTACCAGCCCATCACCAGCGCGGCGAGCAGGTTGCCGATCAGCACCTGGTACCAGGCGACCTGGCCGAGGACGTTAGGCTCCGACAGCAGCCCGACGAGCCCGTAGAAGCCGATCTCCACGGCGACGAAGAGGATCACGACGCCGGCGAGGATCGACGGCTCGCGCGCCGCGAAGTGCACGATCACCGTCGCCAGCACCCCGACCACCGCGAACGCGAGATAGTGGAAGACCGTGTACGCGGCGACGAAGGTCATCGCGCCCTCGCTCCCGCGCGGCCCGAGCACGCTGACCAGCGCGCGGCCGAGGATCTCCGGCGTGCGCAGTGGATGCCCCGCGACGACGTCGATCCCGAGGAACCAGATCGCCACCACGCTCGCGCCGAGTATTCCCGTGATCACCCCTTCGCGAAGCGCGCTGTGGTGGATGACGCGGGTGGGCGCGGTCTCGACGCGTGCGCTGGTGGTCATGCGAGCCTCCGGATGGGCGAGCCGACGTGCGTGACGTGCGGAGCGAAGGAAGCGTCGAACAGGCGTGTCGCGCGAGTCGCGGGATCGCGCTCGCCCTCGACAGCGTCGTTCACCCATAACAGCTTGTACCCCATGAAAGCTCCCGTCCAGCCCCGAATGTTCCTGGCCGCGTCCGCGCTGTTGCTCGCCACGGCCACGGCGTGCTCAGGCGGATCCGGAGGCTCGAGCGCCAGCTGCCGTCAGTCTCCCGACAGCGCGACAGCGCGGGCGGTGCTCGCCTACGTGAAGGACGCGAACCCGTACCCGCAGCGCTTCCTCAGCCCCGCGCTCACCGACAGCGCGCTCCCCGACGCCGGCGTCGCCGCGCTCCAGGAGAAGGGGCCGACCTACTTCTTCCCGCCGGACTCGGCGGGGCGCGCGAAGGTCCGCGGCAAGATGGCGGACGTCGGGCCGTACACCTCGCTCGTCGTCGCGTGGCACGGAACGCGCCGGGAGGCGGACACCGCCGTCGTCGTCCGGCTGAGCGGGCGCTACGTCGGCGGGAAGTACGAGGGCACCGTCGCGCCACCGAAGACCTTCCGCTTCCGCTGCACCGATGGGCGCTGGACGCTCGCCAGCGCCGCCGACGAGAAGAAGTCATGACCACGACAGCTGCACGCGCCACCGACGGCATCGGACCGCTCACGCCCGACGTCTCGTCCCCGCCGGCGGCGTCGGCGCAGCGACCGACGCGCGAGCGGCTGCTCTCCCTCGACGTCTTCCGCGGGATCACCGTCGCGGGGATGCTCCTCGTCAACGATCCGGGCTCGTGGGCGCACATCTTCCCGCCCCTCGAGCACGCCGAGTGGAACGGGTGGACGCCGACGGACCTGATCTTCCCCTTCTTCCTCTTCATCGTCGGGATCACCACCGAGCTCTCGCTGGGCGCGCGGCGCGCCCGCGGCGTGAGCGACGGCGACCTGGTGAAGGCGATCCTCCGTCGCGGGGCGATCATCTTCCTGCTCGGCTTCCTGATGTCGCTGTTCCCCTTCTTCCAGTGGGGGAGCACCTTCGGCGGGATCGCGCATCCGACGGTCTGGGACCGGATCGCCTGGCGGTGGGAGCACGTGCGCATCATGGGCGTGCTGCCGCGCATCGGCATCGCCTACGCGTTAGGCGCGCTGCTCACCCTGCGCACGACGCTCAGGCAGCAGATCGTCATGCTCGCCGTGATCCTCTACGGCTACTGGGTCGCGATGACCCTCCTCCCGGTGCCGGGGACGGGGCTGCTCGGCGATTGGATGCTCGACACCCACGGCGGCAATCTCGCGGCGTGGGTCGATCGCGCGGTGCTCGGCATGAACCACATCTGGGTCGGCGGCGTCGTCTTCGATCCCGAGGGACCTCTCTCGACGATCCCCGCGGTCGGCACGGTGATCCTCGGCGTGATCGCCGGACGGTGGATCGCCTCGCCGCGTCCCCTGCTCGAGCGGATCGCCGGACTCTTCGCCGCGGGATCCCTCGCGGCGATGGTCGGGATGATGTGGAACTGGTCCTTCCCGATCAACAAGTCGCTCTGGACCTCGAGCTACGTGATGTTCACCGCGGGGCTCGCCTGCCTCACGCTCGCGACCTGCATGTGGCTGATCGACATCCATCGTGCGACGGGGTGGACGAAGCCGTTCGTCGTCTTCGGGATGAATCCCATCGTCGCGTTCGTCGGGTCGGGCGTGATGGCTCGGCTCATCTACACCCTGCTCAAGGTGACGTGGAACGGGCGTTCCGTCCCGGTCCAGCAGGCGTTCCACGAGGCCGTCTTCGCGAGCTGGCTCCCGCCCCGCGTGGCCTCGTTGTGCTTCGCCCTCACGTTCGTCCTCTTCTGGTACGCGATCCTGCTCGTGCTGCACCGGAAGCGGATCTACGTGCGCGTCTGAGGGTAGAGCCAGGACCGGTGTGCTCCGGCGCACCGGGATCTGGCCCGTGAGTTGCCTTTTCACCGTACCATGATGCCGTTTTCCCTTCGACCCGGGCTCAAGCGCCCGGGCCTTCGGCTCGTCGTCGCGCTCGGCGCCCTCATCGGCGCCGCGCTCGTCTCCGCCCCCTCCTCCGCCGCGGCCCAGGGCGACGGCGGGAGCGAATCGCGCGCGCCCGCCGCGCGCGCGGAGAAGCGCGCCGGGACGCCGAGCCCGCGTCGCAAGCGCGCCCCGCGCTCCCGCCGTTCCGCTCGTCGAGTCGCCGCCGAGCCGGCGATCCCGCGCTACAGCGCGCCGCGGAGCGCCACCGCGCTGGCGAGCGACGTCGGCGTGATGTTCGGCGACGGCGCCCGCAGCGGGAAATGGGGAGTCCTCATCGTCTCGCTCACGCGCGGCGACACGCTCTTCTCGCGCAACGCCGACGACCGCATGCAGCCGGCGTCGACGATGAAGCTGATGACCTCCGCGCTCTCCCTCGAGCGCTTCGGTCCCGACCACCAGTTCACGACCGACGTCTTCCGTGACGGGCCGCTCGCCGCCGACGGAACGCTCGGCGGCAACCTCTACCTGCGCGGCGGGGGAGATCCGGGCTTCTCGAACCGCTTCCTCCGCGGCGACCCCGACGCACCCGTCGAGATGCTCGCCCGCTTCATCGCCGGGACGGGTGTGAAGCGTGTGCGCGGCGACATCGTCGCCGACGCGAGCGCCTTCGAGCCGCGGAAGATTCCCGAGGGCTGGCAGTCGCGGTACCTCGGCCTCAGCTACGCCGCGCCCGTTTCGGCGCTCTCGCTCAACGAGAACACCGTGTGGGTCGTCGTCGAGCCGAACCCGGGCGGTGGCGCCGCCACCGTGCGCTTCGAGCCCTCGTCCAGCGGGATCGCGCTGTCGAGCGCCGTGCGCACCGTGAGGGGCTCGCGTGGCGCGTCGCTCTCGATCCGTCGCACCGCCGAGGGACAGGTCAGCGCGCGTGGCTGGATCGGGTCGGGCTCGGGCGCGCGTCGCTACGAGCTCGTCGTCGACGAGCCCGCGCTCTTCACCGCCGGCGCGCTGCGCGACGCGCTGCGCGCGCAGGGGATCGAGGTGAACGGCGCGGTGCGACTCGGGAACACGCCCTCGAACGCGGCGCGCATCACCGGCTACCCGTCACCGCCGCTCGCGCGGCTGATCGCGGTGATGAACCGCGAGAGCGTGAACCACTACGCCGAGCTGCTCTTCCGCGACGCCGCGCACGCGGCGACCGGTAACGGGTCGGCGGAGAACGGGAACGTCCTGCTGCGTCGCTTCGTGCAGGACAAGCTCGGCGTCGACTCGAGCGAGGTGTACGCCGCGGACGGGAGCGGCCTCTCGGTGCTCGATCGCGTCTCCCCGCGGGCAATGGTCGCGCTGCTTTCCTACGCGCACAACGCGCCGTGGGGCCCGACCTTCCACGCGTCGCTCCCCGTCGCCGGCGAGAGCGAGCTGCTGCGTCACCGCATGCGCGCGACGCCGGCGCAGGGCAACCTGCACGCGAAGACGGGCACGACGAACACCGTGATCTCGCTCGCCGGCTACGTCACCGCGCTCGACGGCGAGGTGCTCGCCTTCTCGTTCATCTACAACGGGAACGACCGCTGGCGCGCGCGGAGCACGATCGACCAGGTCGGGGCGACGCTGGCGAACTTCGTTCGCGAGTAGGAATCAGGAGCCAGGGGCCAGGAGTCAGGAACGGCGTCAACCGCGGTTTCTGGCCCCTGGCCCCCGTCGTTTCAGGACGTCTTCCGCAGCTGCGTCGAGAAGAGCCGCAGTCCGGTCGCCTCGTCCACGACCTCGTACATGCCGAGGATCCCGACGACCTTTCCGCCGGCGAGGCGGATGGGTGCCTTGCCGGTGCGCAGCCAGATGACCTTTCCGTCCGGCGTCGCCTGGCGCTCGATGATCATCGGCTCGGCCTTCCCCGTCGCGACGACGGCCTTGTCGTCCTTGCGGTACTTCGCCGCCTGGTTGCGCCAGGGAAAGCGCTTGTCGAAGTCGTCGAGCCCGACCATCGCCGCCGCGTTCGGCATCCCGCCGTCGCGCGCGAAGTGCTCGTTGCACCCGGCATACCTGAAGTCATCGCCGGTCTTCCAGAAGACGCGCACGCCGCAGTTCGGGCGCGAGGCCTCGCGCACGTAATCCGCGAGCTCGTTCCGCAGCGCCGCCTCGTCGGCGGAGCTCCACTGCGCCGAGCGGCGCGCCATGTTCGGGTGAAGGTCGGGCCGACAGGCGTCCATCACCGTCTTGTAGGCGGCGAGCACCGCTCGCAGCTCCTCAGTCCGTGCGTCCATGCTTTCATCGTCCTCGCGCGCGGTGAAGGCCTCGCGTCGCGACGTCGTCGTCGCGAGGGGGCGCCTGCCGCGGCACACGCGCGCCGCCGATTGGACGCCTCTCATCGAGGAGCGGTCACGCGCCGCGTCCACGCCGCCTTCATCGCGCGTTCATGTGGACAGAACGACTCGTGAGTCCGGCGCGAATCGGTCAACTCGTCCGGCACGGTCGCCGTTAGGCGGGAGAGGGGGGAGGGGCCGGCGTCACGGCGTCGCGCTCGTCAGCGTGAATGGACCGCGAGTGAACGTGACCTGGATGCGCGTCGTGCCGAAGGTCCGGTCGCCGACCAGCGTGGAGCCGTGAATGGTCAGGGGCATGTCGCGCAGGAAGGTATCGGCGGAGTGACTCAGCTGAACCTTGCCCCCGCTCTGCGTCCAGGTCCCCGTCAGATCCTCGTTCACCTCGACATCGCCGGTGACGGCGGCCGGTACGAAGAGATGCCCCGTCGTCGTACCCTGGGGAGTGAGGATCAGCGAGATCGAGCCCCCCTCCGCGAGGACGTTCGTGGTCGTGCCGCCGTCGGTGGCGGTGAAGCTCGTCGCTGCGTACGTGCCGGCAGGGTTCGGCGGCGCGACCGGATCGTCGCCACCGCATCCGGCGAGAGCGAGCGCGAAGACGACCGGGAGGGCGGCGCGGCCGATCAGGCCGGAGCGCATCCGTGGGAAGTGGCGGGGCATGGGATCGTGGGTGAGGGAGGTGGAAGATCGCTCCCTGACGAACCTCACCGCCCGCCCCCGCGTCACGTTAGGCGGACACCGGCGGCCCCCGCCGCTACGCGCCGAGCAGCGAGTCGAGCAGCGCCTGGCGGAAGGCGCGCGCGACCGGATCGTACACGCCGAAACCGGCCGCGAACTCCCAGTACGTCCAGCTCATCCCGCGCGACTCCATCGCCGAGCGCATCGCGCGGTTGAAGACGATGCGCGACGCGGAGTCGGCCTTGCTGTACGAGCCGAACTCCCCGACATACACCGGATAGTGCTTCACGTCCGACCATGACTTCGCGACGTCGAGCGGCTGCGTCATCTCGGCGACCTGGGCGCCGCTGCAGCAGGTGACTCCGGTCGGCGGCGTCGGCGTCACCCACCCCGCCCCCTGGTGCGTGAAGGTGAAGGGATTGTAGTCGTGGATCGTCGCGATGAGGTTCGCGTCGTTGGGAAGCTTCAGCAGCGCGAGGTCGCTCGCCGCGTTCCAGTTCGTCGGCCCGATCACGACGACGCGCGTCGGGTTGGTGCGCCGGATGACCCCGAGCGTGCGCGCCGCGAGCACGTTCCACGGCTCCCCGGTCAGCCGTCCGTGCGGCTCGTTGTACGGCTCGAAGAGCAGCCGCGCGCCCTTCCCCTGGAAGTGGGTCGCGATCTGCTCCCACATCATGACGAAGCGCACGTCCACCGCGCGCGGATCGACCGCGACGTCGCGCGGGTCCGGCGCGTCGCCGTCGAGCTGGCGGTAGTGATGCATGTTCAGCACGACGACGATGCCCTTCGCGAGGAGCTTGTCGACGATCGAGTCGACGTGCGCGAGGAAGAGCGGATCGATCGTGTACGGCGCATCGGCGCTCGCGTGGTTGCTCCATCGCACCGGGAGGCGCACCGCCGTGAATCCCGCCGCCGTCGCCTTGTCGATGAAATCGTCGGTGACGCGAAGGCCCCACGCGCCCTCGGTCGGCGCCTCGAGCATGTTGCCGAAGTTCACTCCCCGCCCGATCGCGCTCGCCATCGCGGCGGCGCTCGCCGACGCCCCCGGCGGCGCATCGTTCGCCATCGCCGGATAGGCGTTGATGTCGGGAATGCGGCCCGTGTCGGGCCCGATCGCGCGATGGCTCGCGGCGCATCCGGCAGCGACGAGGATGATCCCCGCGAGCAGCGATTGGCGCACCGCGGCGCGGCGCATGTCACGCATGAGAGTCCTCGTGGCTGGTCCTACGACTCCGTCTCGTCGATCCGGATCCCGCGCTTCTTCAGCTCGTCGATGTACTTCCGCGCCGGCATGCACTCGTCCGGCGTGTGCACGCCCGTCGGCTTCACCTCGCCCCGCGCCTGCATCTGGCCGGTGATCGAGAGCGAATAGCCGGTGGTGCGCATCATGGCGCTGATCCCGTGCTTCTCGTCATAACGGTCGATCAGGTCGAAGGCGATCGTCTTCGCCTTGCCGCCCTTCTTCCCCTCGACGGTGACGCGCAGCGCGACGAGGTCCTTGCCGTTCGGCTTGGTGAGCCGCGGACCGACCGCCGCGATGAAGGCGTCGCGCGGGACGACCTTCGTCCCCTTCACCTCCACCGGCTCGAGCTCGAGGAGGCCGAGCTCGCGGATCGACTCCATGATCGCGGCGTGCCCCGGGTAGCGGAGCGTCTTGTACTCCATCGTCGGGATCTTCCCCTCGTAGCGCCACGCCATCGTCGAGAGCCCGCCCGCGGTGTGGAAGGCCTCGAGCTCGCCGACCGGTGCCGGAAACTTCACCGGCACGCGCTCCGAGAGCGCCTTCACCTGGGTCGGCTTCCCGTCGCGCACGACCCACGACAGCGTCGTGTAGTAGTCGAGCACTCCCTCGATCGAGTAGACGATCTGGTAGTTGAGCGGCGGCTCGGGGTTCTGCGGCAGACCGCCGACGTAGATGCGCACCGCCTTCGTCTCGTCGAGCTGATCGATGCCGTACTGGGCGAGGATGTTCACCATCCCCGGCGCGAGCCCGCAGTCGGGCACGATGGTCACGTTCTTCTTCTTCGCCTGCGCGTCGAGCTGCTTCTGCTTGAAGACGATCTCGGTGTTGCCGCCGAGGTCGCAGAAGTGCACGCCGACGTCGGCCGCGATCGCCGCGAGGTCGTAGTTGAAGTAGTACGGGATCGCGCTCATCACCGCGTCGCTCTCGCGCATCACGGCGCGGACGGCTTCGACGTCGCGGACGTCGAGATGCGTCGGCAGCAGCCGCTTGCCGGAGTACGGCGCGAGGAAGGGCGGCAGGTGATCGACCTTCAGGTCGGCGAGGCGAACCTCCGTCACCTCCGGATTCTGCAGCAGGTCGTATGCGCAGGCCGAGCCTTGCAGCCCGGCCCCGAGAACAAGCATCCGCATGTCGTGCTTCTCCGTGAAGTTCGGCCACCGCCCGCTTCCGGCGACGGCGTGGGAGGGTAAGCTAACCAGCCTCACGCCCTCCTGTCATCCGACGGTCATCCTCGCGGTAGTTCCGGCCCGATCCTCGCAGGAGCCCGACGTCATGACGACCACCACATCCTCCGGCCGGATTCTCGATCGCGACGAGGACATCGCCGCGCTGCTCGAGCGCACGCACCGCGTCGCGGTGCTCGGCATCAAGACCCCCGAGACGATGCAGCCCGCGTTCTACGTCCCCGAGTACGCGCAGCGCGCGGGCTACGAGATCGTTCCGGTGCCGGTGTACTACCCTGACGTGAGGCAGATCCTCGGCGCGCCGGTCTATCGCAAGCTCGTCGAGATCCCCGGCGCGATCGACATGGTCAACGTCTTCCGCCGCCCCAAGGACCTGATGCCGCACCTCGACGACATCCTCGCGAAACGACCGGCATCGGTGTGGCTGCAGCTCGGGATATGGGACGACACCTTCGCGTCGAAGCTCACGGCGGCGGGGATCGACGTGGTGCAGGACAAGTGTCTGCTGGTCGAGTTGAGGAGAGTCGGGCGGTAACTCCCCGCGAGGATGCGGGAACTCGGGAACCAGCGATGCGGGGTGGCGGCACGCACGGAGCGCGTGGCCGCGAGACCGCGATACGGGATGCGAAGATGCGAGAAACCGCGACGATGCGGGACTGGCCGAGCGCGGGCCGCCTGCGGCGGTGCGCTCGGCCCCATCCCGCATCAGGTCGTTCCCGTATCGCGTATCCCGTATCGCGGTCTCGCGGCGCGGCGCGCCGCCACCCCGCATCGCTGGTTCCCGAGTTCCCGCATCGAGTCCGCATCGCAGTTGCCATGACCCATCCCTGAATCCAGCTTTACCGCATGGCCTATAGAGTTCTCGTCACCGATGACATCGACGCCGATGGCGTCGCATTGCTCGCCAGCGAGCCCCGCCTGCAGGTCGACGAGGTGCCGACGCTTCCCAAGGAGGAGCTCTACGCGCGCATCGGCGACTACGACGCGATCGTCGGGCGCTCCGCGACGCGCGTCTCCGAGGAGCTGCTGCGGCGCGCGACCAGGCTCAAGGTCGTCGGACGCGCCGGCGTCGGCGTCGACAACATCGCGCTCGACGTCGCGACGGAGCTCGGCGTCGCGGTCATCAACGCGCCCGCCGGCAACACCATCGCGGTCGCGGAGCTCTTCTTCGGGTCGTTGATCTCGCTCTTCCGCCACATCCCGCGCGCGAACGAGTCCATGCACGCCGGACGCTGGGACCGCGCGCAGCTGCTCGGCGCGGAGCTCAAGGGGCGCACCCTCGGCATCGTCGGGCTCGGACGCATCGGCGGCGAGGTCGCGGCGCGCGCGCACGCCTTCGGGATGAACGTCGTCGCGTACGACCCGTACATCGCCGACACCCGCTTCCAGTCGCTCCGCGTGCGCCGCGCGCCGTCGCTGGAGTCGCTCCTCGGCGAATCGGACATCCTCACCGTGCACGTGCCGCTCACCGACGAGACGACGGGGATGATCGGGCGCGGCGAGCTCTCGCGCCTCCCCGTGGGCGCGGTGGTCTGCAACCTCGCGCGCGGCGGCATCGTCGCCGACGACGCGCTCGTCGCCGCGCTCGACTCCGGCCGCATCGCCGGCGCCGTGCTCGACGTCTACGTGAAGGAGCCGCTCACCGGCGAGCATCCCTTCCGCGGCCGGCAGAACGTGATCCTCACCCCGCACATCGGCGCATCCACCGCCGAGGCGCAGCACAACGTCGCCGTCGAGGCGTGCCGCGCCGTGCGCGACGCGCTGCTCAGTGGCGAGCTCTCGCGCTCGATCAACGTCGCCAACTCCGAGGGACGCGACTGGAGCGAGCTGCGCTCGGCGATCGTCGTCGCGCAGCGGGCGGCCACCATCGCCCGCGCGATCCTCGCCGGCCAGGGGGTGCGCGCGATCCAGCGCCTCACGGTGCGCCACGGCCCCGACCTCGCCGGCGCCGGCGAGGTGCTCGCCGCCGCCGCCGCGGTCGGTGCGCTCGAGGGAGTGCTCGAGTCGGCGCGCCTCAACATGATCAGCGCCCGCGCCCTCGCCGCGTCGCGCGGGATCGAGATCGCGGTGACCGAGAGCGCGCAGCTCGCGCACCCGTCCGGCGTCGAGGTCTCGCTCGCCGCCGGCATGCAGGAGCTCGCGGTGGCGGGCGTCGCGCCGCGCGACGCGGCATGGCGCCTGACGCGCATCGGCGGATTCCACGTCGACGTCGCGCCGCGCGAGGTGTTGATCGTCCTCACGAACAACGACGTCCCCGGCGTCATCGGGCACGTCGGCACGGTGCTCGGCGCCGCGAAGGTCAACATCGCCGAGTATCACCAGGCACGTCTCGCGCAGGGCGGCGAGGCGCTGGCGGCGATCACCGTCGATCCGCCGGTGAGCACGGAGATCTGCAAGCGGCTGCTCGAGCTCCCCGACGTGCTCACGGCGACCATCGTCCGCTTCGGTAGCAGCGTCGCGACGTGACGCGCGCGCTCGAGCGCGATCCCGCGCTCCGCGAGGGGTTCGCCCAGGATGCGTCGGGACTGCGCATGATCCCCGACGCCGTCGCGCGTCCCGCCAGCCACGAGGAGACCGCCGACGTCGTGCGCGAGTGCGCGTCGAGCAGGACCGCGATCACTCCCGCCGGCGGCCAGACGAGCACCACCGCCGCGTCGATCACCGATCAGGGCGTGCTGCTCTCCCTGCGCGCGATGGACCGCGTGCTCGACGTCGATGCCCGCGCGCGCACCGTGCGCGTCGAGGCGGGAGCGATCGTCGCCGACGTGAAGCGCGCGGCGGCCGCGGAGGGATTGCTCTTCGCCCCCGATCCGACGAGCGAGGAGTCGTGCACGATCGGGGGCGCGATCGCCTGCAACGCATCGGGCGCGCGGACGCTGCGCTACGGCGCGACGCGCGCTCACGTCCGCGCCCTCACCGTGATCCTCGCCTCGGGCGAGACGGTCGAGCTGCGTCGCAATCCGCTCGAGAAGAACACCGTCGGCTACGCGCTCGCGCACGACCCCATCGACTGGTTCGTCGGCAGCGAGGGGACGCTGGGCGTCGTCACGCGCGCCGAGCTCGCGCTCCTGCCGCTGCCGGAGCGCGTCGTCGGGCTCGCGGTGCCCTTCGCGAGCGAGCGGGACGCGCTGCGCTTCGTCGTCGCGGCGCGCGAGTCCTCGCTCGCGCCGCGCTGCCTGGAGTACTTCGACGCGCTCGCGCTGACGATCGCCGCCGGTGCGCACGGCGACCGTCTCGCCGCGCCGGGCACGGCGGCGCTCGTGTACGCGGAGGATGCGGGGAGCGGCGAGCCTCCGCTCGACCGGTGGCTCGAGCTCGCCGAGTCGTGCGGTGCCGTCACCGACGACCTGCGCGTGCTCGAGGGCGAGGCGGCGCTGCGCGAGGCGCGCGAGGCGCGTCATGCCGTCCCGGCGACGATGAACGAGCGCGGCGCGCGGCGACGCCCGCACGGTGGCCGGAAGGTCTCCACCGACTGGGCGGTCCCCTTCCGACGGTTGCACGAGGCGATCGCCGCGGCGCGCGCGTGCGCCGATCGCGCCGGGATCGAGCAGGCGGTGATCTACGGCCACGCGGGCAACGGCCATCCGCACCAGAACTTCATCGCCGCCGATGCCGACGACGTCGTGCGGATCGAGCGCGTGGTCGAGGAGACGCTGCGCACCGTGATCGCGATGGGCGGCACCGTCGCCGCGGAGCACGGGATCGGGAAGCTGAAGCGGAAGTGGCTGCGTTTGCAGCTCTCCGAGCTGCAAACGTCAGCCATGGGAGCGATGAAGCGCGAGCTCGACCCCAACGGCATCTTCGCGCCGGGGAACGTGCTGTGAGCGCGCCGAAGTTCGCCAGCGTCGTGCTCGACGTCGACTCGACCCTCGCCGGCGTCGAAGGGATCGACTGGCTCGCCGCGCAGCGCGGACCGGACATGGCGAAGCGCATCGCCGAGCTCACCGACATGGCGATGCGCGGCGAGATCTCGCTCGACGAGATCTACGGACGGCGGCTGTCGATGATCCGGCCGACGCACCGCGAGATCGGCGCGCTCTCGAAGCGCTACGTGGAGGCGATGGCGCCCGGCGCGCGCGAGGCGGTCGGCCGGCTGCGCGATGCCGGCGTCGCGATCGCCGTCGTGAGCGGGGGAATCCGTGAAGCGATCGTCCCCCTCGCCCTCTCGATCGGTGTGCACGGAAGCGCTCTCCGCGCGGTCTCGGTGTACTTCGAGGAGCATGGCGAGTACACGGGGTTCGAGAAGGATTCCCCGCTCGCGACGCAGCGCGGCAAGGCGGAGGTGGTCCGGGCGCTCGCGCTCCCCGCCCCCGTGCTCGCCGTCGGCGACGGCGCGACGGATCTCGCGATGCGCCCCGCGGTGAACGCCTTCGCCGCGTACACGGGCTTCGTCCGCCGCGAGCCGGTGGTGCGCGACGCCGACTTCGTCCTCGAATCGTTCGCTCAACTCGAGCAGGTGGTCCTCGCATGAGCAGCAGCGCCCAGCCGTTCGGCACCTTCTTCCTTCCCGGCCCGACCGAGGTCCACCCGGTGGTGCTGCAGGCGATGACGCGGCCGATGATCGCGCATCGCGGAAAGGAATTCGAGTCGCTCTTCGCGCGCCTGCAGACGGGGATGCGCGACGTCTTCCGCACGACGCGCCCGATCCTCATCAGCAGCTCCTCGGCGACGGGGCTCATGGAGGCGGCGGTGCGCTGCGCGCCGCCCGGGCCGGTGCTCGCCGTGGTGAACGGCGCCTTCTCCGAGCGCTTCGCGCACATCGCGCGCTCCTGCGAGCGCGACACCGACGTCCTCGACGTCCCGCTCGGCCGCGCCGTCGACCTCGACGAGCTGCGGCGTCGCGTGAAGGCGAAGCGCTACGCCGCGGTGACGCTGGTGCACTCGGAGACTTCCACCGGCGCGCTGAGCGACGCGCGCGAGGCGACGCGGATCTGCCGCGAGGCGGGCGCGCTCTGTCTGGTGGACAGCGTGACCGGAGTGGCGGGCGTCCCACTGCTCTTCGACGCGTGGGACATGGACTTCGCGCTCACCGGCTCGCAGAAGGCGCTCGCGCTTCCCCCCGGCCTCGCGTTAGGCGTCGCGTCGGGGGAGTACATGCGCACCGCGCCGTCGGCGAAGGGGCGTGGGCTCTACTTCGACCTCGTCGAGTTCGAGAGCTACGCGGCGAAGAACCAGACGCCGAACACTCCGGCGCTCCCGCTCTTCTACGCCCTCGACGCGCAGCTCGCGCGCGTCGCCGCCGAGGGGATGGAGGCGCGCTGGGCGCGCCACCGCGCGATGGCCGAGCAGACGTGGGAGTGGGTGGCCGACGCCGCGCGGCGCACGGGGCTGCCGCTGAAGGTTCTGTCGCCCGAGGGGGAACGGTCGCTCACCGTCACGGCGATCAGGCTCCCCGCCGGCATCACCGGCCCGCAGATGGCCGCCGCGGTGCGCGAGCGCGGCTTCGTCATCGGCTCGGGGTACGGCAAGCTGCGCGAGACCACCTTCCGCATCGGCCACATGGGCGACCACACGCCGGACCGGCTGGCGCTCTGTCTGACCGCGTGCGAGGAAGCGCTCGTCGCACTCACGAAGTAGGTGGTACCGGATTGCTCCGAGTGCGATTGGCTCTGGCAACAGCCGTCAAAACACGAAGGGGCACGAAGACGTTGCTGAGGCAGCCTTCGTGTGCTTCGTGCCCTTCGTGTCTCGACAACGAGGAGCGAAGGTCGCCGCTACCGGTCGAGCAGGATCAGGTCGCCGCGCTTCGCGTCGAGGATCCAGGGCCGGCCGCCGAGCGTGGCGCGGGCGGCGGCGCCGCCTAACGGCCAGACGCCGTCCTGCTGCACGATCCAGAGGCCGCCCGGGTAGACGAGCGTCGGGATGCGCTCCCCCGACGGGGGCGTCGTGATGCGGCCGCTCCGCCGCAGGAGCAGCGTTCCAGCGGCCTGGTCGATCGTCGGCGCGAGCCCGCCGAGGAAGTCGAGCCCGACGCGCGCCTTCCGCTCGCTCCCCGTCACCGCGAAGGTCGCGGGGACGTTCGTCAGCACGAAGGGGCCGATCTCCGTCGTCAGCGCGACGCCGGCGGCGTTGCGCCAGTCGGCGTCGTAGGTCGCGCTGAAGCGCTTCACGTCCTTCCGCCGCAGCCATGCGGTGTCGAGCGTCAGCCCCTGCACGCGCGGATCGATCGTCGCCGCGAGGGTGTCGTGCCCGAGCACGATCGCGATCGCGCCGAAGGGCGCGCTGTCTGCCGCGACGAGCGGGACGACCGCCGAATCGGGCCCCGTCGTCGCCGGCACGTTCGCCGTCAGCCACTCCGCCCGCGCGCGCTGCGCGTAGGGGAGCGGCGAGCCCGGGAGCGTGGTCAGCGCCTTGTAGTCGCCGAGCCGCGCGTAGACGGGCGCGAGGTACGTCCCGACCAGCTTCGCGTCCCCGCCGAAGAAGCGCGCCTCCTCCATCAGCACCGCGCCGATGCGCAGCGCCCCGCGCGCCGCGAGATACCGGCCCAGCGCGAGCCGCGCCGCCGGGTCGCGCGGCGCTTTGCGCACCGCGTAGTAGTAGAGCTGCTCGGCGTCGGACACGCGCCCCTGGCGGAGCAGCGAGTCGGCGCGGGCGACGTATCGCTGCGCGCGCGCCGGAAGCGCGGCGAGCAGGAAGGCGAAGAGAAGCGCGAGAGCGGACGTCAGGCGGCGGGTCATCTGGGCTTCGAGAGTGCGACTTTCGTGCTTGCCCGTGGGGCCCGCTACTGGCGCTGCCGTGGCGTGTCGATGGCGGCGAGCAGGTCGACGTCGGGGTCGAGCGTCAGCCGCGCCGGCGGTGCATCGAGATCGAGCGGCACCGCGACGCGCGACCGCTCCTGCGCCGGTATCTCCACCGTCGCGCGAGCAGTCGAACCGTCGGCCTTCGTCACCTCGACCACGAGCGGGAAGCGATAGCTCCCGAAGCGCGGCCCCTGGGCGATCTCCAGATAGACGCGCCGCCCCCGCCGATCATAACTCCAGCTCGTCGTCAGCTCCGGGTACCCCGGGCGACGCAGCCACTGCTCGAAGAACCAGCCCAGCTCGCGGCCCGACCGCTCTTCCAGGGCCCGGCGCAGGTCGTCGGTCGTCGCGTTCCCGTCGCGGTGCGCCAGCCAGTAGCTCCGCACTCCCCCGAAGAACGCCGAATCGCCGAGCAGCCGCCGCGCCATGTGGAGGACGAAGCCCCCTTTCTGGTAGCTGTTCGTGTTGAGGAGCGCGAGCGGATCGCGCTCGATCGTGTCGATCACCGGTCGGTTCGCGACCGCGCGTGCATCGGCGAGAATCTCCTTCCGCATCGTCCGCATCCGCGCCACGAGCGTGTCGTGCCCCCAGCGGCTCTCCCCGTAGAGCTCCGCGAAGTACGTCGCGAAGCCCTCGGAGAGCCAGAGATGCGGCCAGTCGCGCTCCGTCACCGCGTCGCCGAACCACTGGTGCGCGGTCTCGTGCGCGATCAGCGGCCAGCTCATCGTCCCCCGGCGGAAGGTCTGGTCGGCGTAGAAGATCTCCGTCGCGTTCTCCATCCCCCCGAAGCGCGTCGACGACTCGAGGTGGTCGAGCCGCTCGTACGGGAAGGGTGCGACGACGCTCGCATAGAAGCGCACGATGGCGAAGGCCTCGCCGAACGCCGCGGGAACGCGCGGCACATCGGCGGCGCGATAGACACGCTGCTCGAGGCACCCACCCCCGCCGGTCTCGAAGCAGATCTGGCTCGGGATCGGACTCGCGGTCATCCGCGCCGCCGCGATCACCATCACGTACGTCGGGATCGGATGGCTCTCGCGCCACCTCCAGACGGTGCGTCCCCCGCGCGTCGTGCTGTCGGTGCGCGTCCCGTTCGCGACGACGGTGAGCGCGGCCGGTGCGTCGATGGTCCACGTCACCGACGCCTTGTCCCCCGGCCGGTCCACGAGCGGAAGCCAGTGCCGTCCGCGGTTCGGCCAGTTGTCGCCGAACGCCTGCCATCCGCCGGTCGGGTCACGCGAGATGATCAGCCCGTCCTGCGGCGCTCCGTGGTACCACACGGTGACTCGCGCGCTGTCCGCCTGTGCGTCGAGGGGGATCGACGCGCCGCTGTCGCGTCTCGTCGCCGCGATGACGTGTCCGTCCACCGCCACGCTGTCGATCGGCAGCAGCAGGTCGAGCGGCAGCGCCGCGACCCCGCGCGCCTTCCCGATCGCGAGCGTCGCGACCCCGTGAATGACGGCGCCGCTCTCGGGAAGCGTCACCGCGAAATCATAGTGCCTGACGTCGATCGACTCCGGCGCCGGTGACGCCTCCCGCGCGATCTGCGCCGGCGCGCAGTCGCCGAGCATCGCCACCGCGGCGGCGACGCCCAGCGTCGCGAGCGTGCGGCGCATCAGCGCCCGAGGTCGTACACGACCAGCCGCGCCGGCTGGTCCGCCGGCGTCCCGGCCTTCCCCGGCGCGTTAGGCACGAGCGCGGCGACGAAGCGGCCGTTCGCGGTCGCGACCAGCGCCGTCCCCGGCCCGACGATCCGCGACGCGCTCCCCTCGCGCACACTGATCCAGCCGCCCGCGCTCTCGATCGAGCGCCCGCCCGCCGCGATGGTGTGCGCGGAGACGAAATCCACCGGCACGCTCATGTCGAGCGTCGGCCCGCTCGTCCACGCGACCGGCGCCGGCGTGTCCCCCGCGTCGCTCACCCGCTTCCCGTGCAGGTCCACCGCGATCCACCCGCTCGCCGGCTCGTCGTCCCCCGCGCGCTTCGGGTTCGTCCCGACGAGCAGCGCGTCCCCGCCCGCGCTCCAGCCGATCCGCCATCCGCCCGCCATCGGCAGCACCACCGCCGCGCGCGCGCCGTTCACCGGCGCCACGCTCAGGTCGTAGATCGCGGGCTGGGCGAGCCCGTACGCGGTCGACATCCCGCTGCTCTGGAATGCGCCCCTCCGCGCCGAGTCGCTCGACAGCCCGCTGCGCCGCGCCAGCGCGCTCCACTCGGCGGCCGGGATCGTCGCGCGCTCGCGCCCGGGCACGACGAACGCGATCCCCACCGCGAGCCGTCGCCAATCTGGGGATGGCGCGACGTCCCACACGCTGTCGCGCTGCACCACCGCCCCGCTGCTCTCGTCGGCGAGGACGAATCCGTCGGGCACGGGCTCCGCTTCCACCGCCGTCGGATCCTCGACGACGAGGAGCGCGCGCCTGTTCCCGGCGAGCGCCCAGCGCGTCGACGCCGCCATCCCGTGCGCACCGGTGCTCACGGGGATCACCCTCGTCGTCGTGAGGCTGTCCCCGCCGACGACGTCGTGCACCACCACCGCCTCTCGGCGCGCCCCGGTGAGCGAGGCGACGACGAGCCGCGGGAGGATGCTGTCGCGCGACGCCGCGACGCGTACCTGCACCGCGGGGACGCCGCGTCCCGTCCCGCCGCGCAGGTACGCCGTCCATCCCGCGCGCGCGAGCGAATCACGCATCCGACGCGCGTTCGCCGAGTCGGAGAAGGCGCCCAGCTGAACCGCGAGCACCGACTCGGGCGCGGAGGAAACCGGTGTCACGGGCACCGCCGCGGCCGCGCGCGCGGTGGTGTCCGACGTCGCCCGCTCGCTCGTGCTGCATGCCGCGGCGAGGACGACTGCAACGAGGAGCGGGCGGCGCCGTGTCATCGGTGCACGCGGTAGATCGCGTTGCCGCTGTCGTCCGAGATCAGCACCGAGCCGTCGCGGAGCACGAGGACGTCCACCGGGCGTCCCCAGCGGTTGCCGCTCGCGTCCTGCCACCCGGTGACGAAGTCCTCGTACGAGACCGGCTTCCCGTTCGCGATCCGGATGCGGACGACCTTCGCCCCCGTCGGTACGCTGCGGTTCCACGAGCCGTGGAAGGCGACCAGCGCGTCGCCCTGGTACTCGCTGCGGAGCTGCGTGGCTCCGCGGAGGAAGGTGATGCCTAACGGCGCGGAGTGCGCCTGCATCGTCAGCGCCGGCGGGGTCGTCGACGCGCAGCGCCCGGCGTCCTTGTACTCGGGGTTCGGCTGCCGGTCCCCCCAGCAGTAGGGCCAACCGTAGTCCGCGCCGTCCTTGAGGATGTCGATCTCCTCGGGCGGCACGTCGTCGCCGAGGTTGTCACGCTCGTGCGTCGTCGCCCAGATCTCGTGCGTCGTCGGGTTCACCGCGAGCCCGACCGCGTTGCGCAGCCCGATTGCGAAGGGGCGCGTCATCCCGCTCTTCTGCACCTGGAGCACCACCGCGCGCGCCGGGACATCGCCCTCGCAGATGTTGCAGCGCGATCCCACCGAGAGGTAGAGCAGGCTGTCCGGCCCGACGATCACGGTCCGCGTCCAGTGGCCGCCCCCGCTCGCCATCGTCGCCACGCGCCGCGGCGTCCCGCCGGGGCGCCCGTTGCTTCCCACCGCGAAGGCGAGGAGCTGTCCGGTCTCCGCGACGTAGAAGCTGTCGCGCAGGAACGCCAGCCCGTGCGGGCGGTTGAGCCCCGCGAGCACCGTCGTGATGTCGTCCGCGGTCCCGTCCCCGTTGGTGTCGGCGAGCCGGATGATGTCTCCCTCTCCGGGCCGCGACGCGTACACCGCGCCGTCGGGGCCGAGCACCATGAAGCGCACCGACCCGGGATTGCGCGCGAAATAGTCGACCTCGAGCCCCTGCGGGGCACGCAGCTTCCCGCCGAGCGTCGCGTGCAGCGGGAACTGCGGCGCGAGCGCGGTGTCGCGCCGCTCCGCTCCCGGCCGCGTCGCCTGCTGCTGCGCGGGGCTCTCCTGCGCCCGGCAGGCGAGGAGAACTGCGAGACTGCCCAACCAGATCCGGTTTCGCATACGAGTCTCCGCTCGCAGGTCCGACGTGTGAGGTTTCGCGACTCGTGCTTCGTGAAACGGAACTACGGGCGGTGAGGTGTGGGGACGAGTGGGGAGTGACTCGTGACCGGCGTCGACGGCAGGTAACGCGTGTCACGAGTCACGAGTCACTCACCCTCACACCTCACCCATCGCAGGGTCGTTTCACGCACCACGAGTCACTCATCGCCCGAAAAGGCGACCGAGCATTCCCCCCCCGACGTTCTCCCCTCTCACCGCCGCCGCCAGCGCGGCTGCGAACTCGAGAGCCGTCTGGTACCGGTCCTTCGTGTCGCGCGCCATCCCCTTGTTCAGCACGTACTCGATCCCCTCGCTGAAGTTCAGGTCCGGGCGCATCGCGCGAATCGGGGTCGGATCGCTCCGCAGGCGGTTGATC
>DASVXU010000196.1:0-24510 GCA_036392515.1 Gemmatimonadaceae bacterium
CGCGCGGCCAGCAGCGCGAGAGCGGCGAGCGTCGCCGCGCGCGAGACCACGCGGCTCACACGGCGTCGCGCGCGCGGCGCAGCGCGAGCGTGTAGTCGATCACCGCCGCGACCGAGACCGCGCCGACCGCGAGCACGAGCGGCCAGACGAATCGCGGCGCGAGCGGAACGCAGAGGAGGACCAGGAGCTGCCCCGTCGTCGCGAGCTTGCCGAGCCAGCGCGCCTTGAAGGTGACGCGGCGCAGCGAGGGCACGAAGCGCGCGACGAGGAAGCCCGTCGCCGTCGCGATGTCGCGGATGAGCATGATCGCCAGCTCCCCCGGCGTGAGCGCGCCGAGCGCGACGTACGTCACCACCGCGACGACCACGAACACGCGATCGGTGATCGGATCGAGCAGCGCGCCCCAGCGTGACGCCGTGTGCCGCGCGCGCGCGATCCAGCCGTCGAGGAAGTCCGACGCGCCGGCGACGACGATCAGCGCGACCTGCGGGATCGGCTCGCGCGCGAACGGAAAGGCCGCGGCGAGCGCGATGCGCGACCACGAGAGGAGATTCGGCAGGTCCAGCGCGCGACGTTCGCTCATCGTGATGGAAGCTAACGGTCGTTCTTCGCCTTGCCAGCGCTCCGGGCGCGCTCTAGCTTGCCGCAGGCGTCGACGCCGGCGGGCGGCCGGCCCTTTCGCACCGGAGACCATGCCCCCTGCCATCCTCGAGCTGCTCCGCAACGTCTCAATCTTCCGGGATCTCGATTCCGGCGAGCTCGCGCGCGTCGCGGAGGTCTGCAGGGAGCAGAGCTTCAACTCCGGGGAGTACATCTTCCGCGAGGGCGAGTCCGGCAACCGCCTCTACCTCATCGTCGAGGGCGAGGTGCGGATCAGCCGCGAGGTGCCGGGGAGCGGCGAGGAGGCGCTCGCGGTGCTCAAGCCGGGCGCGCTCTTCGGCGAGATGGCGGTGTTCGACCGCAGCGAGCGCTCCACCGACGCGATCTCGAACGGCGGGACGCGGGTGATCACGATCGCCCGCTCCGACTTCGAGCTCCTCCTCGACTTCAACCGCGACATCGCGTACAAGGTGCTCTGGGCGGTCGTCCGGCTGCTCTCGCACCGTCTCCGCTCGACGAACGACTCGCTGAAGTCGTTCCTCGCGATGTCGATGTTCTGAGCGCCGCGGGCCGCGCGCGCGGCCCGCCACGATTCCACGCAGCGCCCCTCATGCCGTCACTCCGCCAGCTCTCCCGCGCCGCGCTCGCCGCGCTCGCACTCGCCGGCTGCACGACCGCCGGCCGCGTCGCCACCACGACCCCCGCCGCCGCCGAGCCGATCGCCGCCGGCGGAGCGTTAGGCAGCGCCGGCGGCCTGACGCGCGACGCCGCCCTCGCCGCGGCCCTCGCCGACGTCGACCCGGCGCGCATCCGCCGCACGGACTCGACGCTCGTCTCCTTCGGCACGCGCCACACGATGAGCGACACGCTCTCGCGGACGCGCGGCGTCGGCGCGGCGCGGCGGTGGATCTTCGGCGAGCTGTCGCGCGTCGCCGCCGACTGCGGCGGATGCCTGCGCGTCGAGTACGACCCGGCGATGATCACGGTCACCCGCCACCCGGACAAGCCGAGCGTGAACGTCGTGAACGTGCTCGCCTGGCTGCGCGGGCGCGACACCTCGCGCGTCATCGTCCTCGGCGGCCACTACGACTCCTGCGTCTGCAACGTCGACCGCTTCGACGCGACATCCGACGCGCCGGGGGCCGACGACGACGGCTCCGGGAGCTCGGCGGTGATGGAGCTGGCGCGCGTCTTCTCGAAGCGCTACCCGCACGGGCTCGACGCGACGATCGTCTTCGCGATCTACGCCGGCGAGGAGCAGGGGCTGCTCGGCTCGACGCACCTCGCGGATCGCCTGCACGCGCAGGGCTACACCGTCGTCGCCGGGATGACGGACGACATCGACGGCAACGTCGTCGCCGACGACGGGAGCGTGGACTCGACGAGCATCCGCGTCTACGCGGGCGACCCCGACAACCATCCGAGCCGCGAGCTGCTGCGCCACGTCTGGAGCGTCGGCGAGCTGTATCAGCCGGCCGTGAGCGTGCTGCCGGTGTTCCGGCTCGACCGCATCCAGCGCGGGGGCGACCACATCCCCTTCCACAACAAGGGGGACGCGGCGGTGCGCTTCACCGAGCGGCTCGAGAACTACAAGCGCCAGCACCTGCCGACCGACACGCTCGGCGCGGTGGATTTCGGCTACGTCGCGAAGGTCGCGCGGCTGAACGGCGCGACGATCGGCACCCTCGCCGCGGCGCCGGCGACCCCCGATTCGACGACGGCGCGTCGCGACCAGGCGTCGGGTGGCCAGCGCTGGCGTCTCACCTGGCATCGCGTCCCGAACGCGGTGTCGTACGAGGTGCTCATCCGCCGCACGACCGCGCCGCGGTGGGAGCGCGTGATCGGCGTCGGCGCGGACACGACGATGCTCCTCCCCGTGCAGCTCGACGACGCGTACGCCGGCGTGCGCGCGGTGGGCGCGGACGGGCACCGTTCTCTCGCCGCGGTCGTGCCGGCGGCGGCGTTCGTGTCGCGGTGAGCACTCGCTCGCAGGGCGGCGCGGGGCGAGCGGGCGCGGAGGGTGCTCCCTTCACGCACGTCACCACCGATTTCACGGGAGTGCCCGCGGCGAAGTTGGCCGACCAGTCGCTGATCTCCGGGCTCGTCATCGCCGCGGCGAGCGCGGCGGGGCTGAATGCCGCGGGGAGCCCGGTGGTGCGCGCGCTTCCCGAGAACGTCGTCGCCGGGCTGCTGATGATCGACGGGTGCCACCTCGTGGCGCACGCCTTCCCGGCGCGCGAGCTGCTGCTCCTCGACATCCTCGCGACGCCGCAGCACGACCCGCAGAAGGCGATCGATGTGTTCGCGCGCCGGCTCGGCGCCCGAGAGGTGCGGAGCGAAGTCCGCGCCCGCGGATGATCGCCGCGTTAGGCACGCTCCACCTCGCCGCGACCGCGGTCGTCATCGTCTGGAGCGTGTGGATGACGGGGCGCATCGCGCGCGCCCGCTCGCTGCCGCGCCGCTTCGTCGGGATCACCGGGCTCGCCGGGCTCATGCTGATCCCGGGAGTGATCGTCGCCCTCGCGACGTCGTCGCTCATCTACGGGCGCGCACTCGCCGCCGTCGCCTGGGTCTGGCCCGCGACGCTGATCCTCTTCGCGGTGCAGGCGTGGTGGGCGACCTCGCGGGGACTGGTCATCCCGACGCTGGGGGTGCCGATCGCCGTCTACGACTCCCTCATCGCGGTCGCGGCATCGGTGCAGCTCGCGGTGAGGCTCGGCGCGACGCCGCCCGCGCCCCTGCTCGCGCTCCTCGCCGCGCAGTACAGCGCGCTCGCCGTCACCGCGTCGCCGCGCGCCCTCACTTCCCCGCTCTTCTTCCACGCGCCCCTGCTCGCCCCCGCGTTTCCCGCGCGCTACCGCTCGAGCGCGACGGCGCGCGTGATCCTCGCAACGATGGCGGCGACGTGGGCGGGGTTCATCATCGCGCGGCTCTGGCCCGCCGCGGCCGCGGTGCAGAGCTACACGATCTACGACAGCGCCCGGATGCGCGAGCGCCCGGGCGGCGACTTCGCGATCGGCGTCAAGCTCTTCCCGACGCTGCACGGCGCGCCCCCGCCCGTCGCGGTGCGCGAGGACCTCGCCCTCGTGGACACGGTGGACGTGGACGTCATCGCGGTGACGATCGCCCCCGACGGCGTGCGCCGCGCGACGCTCGACTCCCTCGCCCGCGTCCTCGAGGCGGCGCGCAGCGACAGCACGCTCCTCGTCGTGACGCTCGGCGACGCCGCGCCCCCGCTCGTCCCGGGACAGCGCGTCGCGCTCGACGCGGAGCGGCGGCTCGACGCGGTGCGCAGCATCGCGCGCCGGCTCCGCCCCGACTATCTCCTCCCGATCGACGCGCCCTACGGCCGCGCCGCGGACGCCTACGGCGTGCTCCCCGTCGCGAGCTGGACGCGCTACCTCTCGCGCGCCGCCGCCGCCGCGCGCCAGGTGAGCCCGCGCACGCGCATCTCCTACGCGGCGAGCCATTACGACGCGCTCGACAGCGCCCTCTTCACCTGGGCCGCCGCCGAGGGCTCGCCGGTCGACGCGTTAGGCTTCTCCATCTTCCCCTCCGACCACGGCGCGCGCGGCCTCGAGGCCGACATGCGCGCCGCCGACCGCTTCATCCGGGCGACTCGCTCCCCGAAGGAGCACTGGGTCTGGACCGCCGGTTCCTTGCCGAGCGTCCACGGGGACGCCGCGCAGGAGCGCACGCTCTCCGGGATCCTCGCCTGGGCGACGTCGCGCTCCATGATCCGCGGAGTGATCGTGGCGGAGGCGGGAGACTACGACACTACCATCGGTCTCCGCGCGGCAAACCGAAGACTGCGGCCGGGGACGTTCACGGTCGCGCGGGCGATCCGGGCGTTGAGAGGAGAGTAGCGGTGGGGGGATGCGGGGCGTCGGGAACGAGCGCTGGGGGGATGCGGGGCGTCGGGAACGAGCGATGCGGGGTGTCCGCCTGCGGCGGGAGACCGCGATGCGGGATGCGGGATGCGGGATTAGGGAGCAGCGATGCAGGAACGTCGACGGTGGCTTATGCCGATTGCTGATCGACACAGAGCACACGGAGATCACGGAGAGCACCGAGGGCTCCGCGCGGGATGAGGCCCTGGTGCCCTCTGTGTCCTCCGTGTACTCGGTGCTCTCCGTGCCGAACAGCGTGCCGTTCTCGCATCCGCGCATCCCGACTCGCGGTATCGCCGCGCGCAGCGCCGGCCACCCCGCATCGCTCGTTCCCGACGCCCCGCATCAGAACGCAACTCTAGACCTTCCGCCCCGCCCCCCGCACCACGCCCTCCACTCTTCGGTCCGGGTCGAAGTACCGACGCGCCACCTCGAGTATCCGCGCCGCGGTGACCGCTCGAACGCGCGCCTCGAACTCGCTCAGCTCTCGAAGCGTCCCGAACGCCCAGGCGTCGAGCATGTCTCCGAGCTGCGTCGAGCTGCTTTCCTGCCGGATCGCGTGCGTCCCGATCGCGTAGCGCTGGGCGCGCGTCAGTTCCTCCGCCGTCACCGGCGCCTCGCGAAGCTTGGCGAACTCGTTGAGGAGACCGGCGCGCGCCGTCTGCTCCTTTTCCGGTGACGTCGCGATGTACGACACGAACATCCCCGCGCCCCGGCGCTCGGCGTTGAACGCATGGACCGTGTACGCGAGCGATTGGCGGTCGCGCAGCTCGTCGAAGAAGCGGCCGCCGAGACCGCTGGCGATCGTCGCGATGAGCGCGGCGACGTAGCGGTCGTCGTCGCTGCGCGAGGGGCCCTCGAAGCCGATCGCCAGCGCGGTCTGCGCCTTCTCGCGCGACTCCACGCTCTCGACGATCCGCGCCGTCCACTCCGGCGGGACAGCTCGCTCCGCCTCGGCGACGCGCAGCTCGCCGAACTCGCCGGCGAGGAGGGAGGCCGCCTCGTCCGGGTCGATGTCACCGACGATGGCGAGCACCGAGGGCGAGTGCAGGACGCGGCGCGCATGCCACTCGAGCACGCTGCCGATGCCGATGTTGCGCAGCGACTCCTCGTCCCCGCTCGCCGGCTGCCCGTACGGATGGCCCGCCCACGCGCGCTCGACGAGGAGCCGCATCGGCCAGCGGTACATGTCGTCGCGCAGCATCCGCGCGTCGGCGATCGCGACCGTGCGCTCCGTCTCGAACGCCTCCTCGGGGAACGACGGGTGCTGCACGACGTCGGCGAGGAGCTCCACCGCCGCCGCGGCGCGCGCGTTAGGCACGGTGATCGACCAGCCGAAGCTCTCCGCGCTCACCGACGCCGCGACGCTCCCGCCAAGCATCTCCGCGTCCTCGGCGATCTGCGCCGCGGTCCGGATCCCCGTCCCCTTCGTCGCGCTGCGCGCCATCAGCATCGTCAGCCCCGCCTCGTCCGCGGGCTCGTCCACCGCCCCGCCGAGCGTCAGCATCCCGATGCTCGCCAGCGGCGCGCCGGGCTTCCGCTTCACCAGGATCGGCACCCCCTCGTTCGTGCGGTAGACGACGATCCCCTCCTCCTCGCGCTCGCGCAGCGGCGTCGAGGAGAGCGGGGTCGGGATGCGCGCCGCGCGCGGCGGCTCGCCGTCGAGCGGGGGCGCGCCCAGCGCGAGCTCCTCGCGCAGCATCCGCGGCGAGCGGATCACCGGCGGTGCGCTCGCCGGCCGGTACACCACCACGCCCGCCTGATCGGGATCGAGATACCGCTCGACGACCTCGCGCACCTCGGCGGCGGTCGCGGTCATGATGCGCTCGAGGAACGCGTCGCCGAGGCGCCAGTCCCCCATCGCCTCCCATTCGGCGAGATAGTTCGCCTGCCCCTCCATCGTCTCGAAGCGGCGCACCCAGCGCGACTCGTAGAGCCGGCGCGCGCGCTCGAGCTCCGCCTCGCCCGGCCCGTTGCTGCGGAGGTCGTCGATCTGCGCCCAGATCGCCTGCCCCGCGTGCAGCGTGTTCTCCGGCGTCGTCTCGGCGTGCACGACGAAGACGCCGACCTCGCTGATCCCGTAGTCGTATGCGCTCACGCTCGCCGCGAGCTGCCGCTCGCGCACCGCGCGGTAGAGGCGCGAGGCACGTCCGGCGCCGAGCACCGTCGCCGCGAGGTCGAGCAGGGGGGAGTCGGGAGACTCGGCGGGCACCGTGCGCCAGCCGATGAGGAGCTGCGTCTCGGCGACGTCCCCACTCAGCTCGCGGCAGCGGAAGCCGGGCTGCCCGTCCTCGCTCGGCCCCACCGAGCGCGTCACGCCGGCGTCGGGGATGCTGCCGTAGAGGCGCTCGATGTGGCGCATCGCCTCGTCCTCGTCGACGTCGCCGACGACGGAGAGGATCGTGTTGCTCGGCCGGTAGAAGTTGCGATAGAAGGCGAAGAGCTGGTCGCGCGTGAGCGCGCGCAGCTCGTCCTCCTTCCCGATGCGCCAGCGACGGATGCGATGCCGGTCGTGCAGCACCTCGTACAGCGTCTCCGTGGAGACCGCCTGCGGGTTGTCGGTCTTCCGCTTCGCCTCCTGGATGATCACCTCGAGCTCCCTGGCGAGCTCCTTCGCGTCGATCACCGAGTCGGCGTAGGCGTCGGCCTGGACCTCGAGCCCCTCGACGAAGCCGCCCGCGGGGAGGACCGCGTAGTAGCTCGTATGGTCGTAGATCGTGTGCGCGTTGAGGTAGCCGCCCGCCGCCTTCGTCTGCTTGGCGATCTCGCCGACGCGGCGCTTCGTCGTCCCCTTGAAGAACATGTGCTCGAGGACGTGCGCGATCCCGACGATGTCGTCGGTCTCGTCGAAGTAGCCCGCCTTCACGTAGGTGACGATCGCGACCACGGGCGCCGAGGTATCGCGGCGGAAGAGCACCGTCAGTCCGTTAGGCAGGACGATCCGCTTCACCGAGGCGCGGGGAAGCGCGGGAAGGAGTCCGGGTGGCAGGGTCGAGCGGAGGATCGTGGTCATGTCAGGTCGCGAGCGGGCGTCGCCGGAGAACGATGAGCCCGAGCAGGAAGCATGCGACGCCGTAGCCGCACGCCCAGAGAAGGGGGCGCCAGTCGAGCGGCTGCATCTCCTGGAGCACCCGGAGCTGCAGGCCGATCTCCCACGCCGGCGGCAGTAGCTTCAGCCACGCCGCCTTCGGGAACTCCCCCGCGAGGTACATCGCCCCCGCGAGGACCACCCCCGTCGCCAGCCAGTCCCACCGCCACACGGCGGAGAAGAGGAAGAGCAGCCCCCCGACGAGAAGATAGCTGGCAAGGAAGATCATCAGGGCGCCCCTCACCGAGATCGGCGAGAGCGGGACGATGATCCGCGTCCCCGCGACGACGAGCGCGCCACACATCATCGCGAGCACCCCGTGGATCGCGAATGCCTGCGCGTAGAAGCGTGGCACGCTCACGGGTTTGGCGAAGAGCAGACGATAGCGCCCTTCCTTCCGGTCGTCGGCGCTGATCCCGCGCACCGCGAGCAGGGGGATGATGATCCAGACGAGCTCGACGATCCCCTTCAGCACGACCGCGCCGAAGCGTTGCGCGTCGAGCCCGCCGCGCGCGATCGCGGCATGCGATCCGGCAGTGAACATCTGCCAGCTGACGAAGATGACCGCCGCCCCCGTGAAGAGGATCGCGAGCGCGCGATCGATCACGAAGTCGCGCGCCTGCCAGAGACCGTACCGCGCCAGTCGCGCCTTCATCCGTCGCTCCGCACTGCCTGGCGGAAATGCTCCTCCAGCGCCGAGTACGACGGCACCGCCGAGGAGATGAGAACGCCGCGCGCGATGACCGCGGCGAGCCCGCGGTTCAGCGCCTCGAGCCCGACGACGGCGACCTCGACCTCGTCCGGCGCCAGCTCGACCGCGTCGGGGAAGATCGCGCGCAGCACGGCTGCGTCCCCGCGATAGGCGATGCGATAGCGCGTCACCGCGACGTCGCTCACCTCGCCGCGCGTCTCGACGATGCGCTGCAGCCGGCCACGATCGACGATCGCCACGCGATCGGCGAGCCGCTCCAGCTCGTCGAGGTTGTGCGAGGCGATGAGGATCGCGCGGTCGGGGCGTCGCAGCGAGGGGACGAGCTCGCGGAAGTGCTGCGTCCAGAGCGGATCGAGCCCGTGCGTCGGCTCGTCGAGGACGAGCACGCGCGTCTCGCCGAGCAGCGCCTGGCCGAGCGCGAGGCGCTGGCGCGTCCCCTTCGAGAGCTCCTTCATGCGCTTTCCCGCATGCTCCTCGAGCGCGAGCAGCTGCATCACCTGGCCGACGCGCGCGTCGAGCGTCGCGGCCGGGATTCCGGCGAGCAGTGCGAAGCGCACCATCGCCTGACGCGCGCGCCACCGCGGGTGGATGTCCACCAGCTCGGAGAGGTAGCCGATCCCCTCGCGCTCCACGAAGTCGCGCGGGGCGCGGCCGTCCACCGTGATGCGTCCCTCGCTCGGCGCGAGGAAGCCGAGCAGCATCGCGATCATCGTGGACTTCCCGGCGCCGTTCGGACCGGCGATCCCGAAGACTTCGCCGGCGCGCACGGTGAAGGTCATGTCCTCGACCGCGCGCACCCGACGGCCGCCTAACGGCGCGTAGGTGTGGCCGACGCCGGCGTACTCGATCATGCCCTGGCCGGCGGCGAGGTCAGGCCGGCGGCAGCGTCCCGGGCATCGGCGCCCCCGCGGCGCACGCCTGCCACGCGCCCTGCCCCGCGCGCTGCAGCCACGTCTGCGCCTCCTGCGCCCGGCCGAGCCGCATCAGCGTGCAGCCGAGGAAGCCCATCGACTCGCGGTCGGTCTGGTCCGCGCTGATCGCGCGGATGAAGAAGGTGCGCGCGAGGTCGTTGTTCCCCTCGAGGAAGAGCAGCTTCGCCATCTCGCGATAGGCGGGCGCGCTCTTCGGGTCGCGGCGGATCGCCGCCTGCAGGTACGCGGTCGCCGAGTCGTAGCGCTGCTCGTCGCGGAACATCCGCCCGAGATAGACGAGCGGGAGCGCGTCGTGCGGATCGTCGCGCGCCGCCTTCTTGAAGACGTCGCGCGCCACCTCGCGCTTCCCCTGGTTGAGCAGCACGAGCCCCTCGCGCGTGCCGTCGCCGGAGGAGCGGTTCATCCACCACCACGCGCCCCCCGCGACGAGCGCGACGACGAGCAGCGCGGCCAGCGCGAGCCCCCACGGGAAGCGCGAGCGGCGGCCCGCCAGCGCCTCCCCGCTCGGCATCGGACGCGTGGGCGCGGTGCTCACCGCGTCCGCCGGCGCGGCGACCGGCGGCGGCGGGTTCACCGACGACATCAGCCCCGCCTCGAGCTTGAGGAAGCCGTCGCGCGCCGCGTTGATGTCCTGCGCGCTCGGCTTGTAGTCCGTGCGCTGCGCGCGGTCGCGCGCCGCCTGGAACTCGGCCAGGGAGTTCGCCTGCTCGAAGGAGAGCATCTGCCGCTGCCGCAGCTCGCGGATCAATGCCTGCCCGCCGAGCGACGACCCACCCACCAAAGAGCGAAGCGCGGTTTCCACCGCGCTCCAGCTTTCGATCAGGTCCGCCGCGACGTCCTCGCTGTTCCGCGCGACGTCGAGTCTCGCGATCGCCGGTCTCGCCGCGTCGAGGGCGGCGAGCGCGGATCGTTCCGCCGGGCCGGCCGGCATCAGCGGACGATCCGCAGAAGTCCCGCGTCGGCGCTCCCGCGGATGAACGACTCCGCGTCGCTCGTCGGGATGCGCACCCCGGTGAGCGAGTAGCCGCGCCGCGCCTCCGCCAGCATGTACTCGTGCAGCGAGCGCGCGCCGCTGCCGTTCGCCTCGCGCATCCGCTGGACGATCTGCTCCCACGTCCCCGCGAACTGCTTCCCCTCGCGGGTGGTGATCGCGTGCTCCGTCGCGGTCGCCGGATCGGCGTCCTCGTCGCGGTGCGACGCGAGATCGGCGAGCAGCGCGCCGAACAGCTCGAGCTGTCCGATCGCCGCGCCGCGCTGCTGGTCCAGCTCCTCCGCGACCTTCCCCTCGATCTCGGCGAGCATCTCGTCGATGTCGTCCATCTCGCCGCCGAGCTCCGTGAGACGCTCCTCCCACGGCTTCAGCTCCGGATCGTTCTCCGGGAGCGAGAAGAGCGAGCGCTTCATCTCGAGCAGCCGCCAGATCGCGAGCTCGTCCCAGTGATCCTCGGGCTTCGTCTGCTCGAGGTGGTAGAGCGACGCCTCGTAGTCCCCGCGATCGTAGAGCACGTTCGCGAGGTAGATGCGCGCCTCGTGATACTCGGAGTCGTGCTGCAGCGCCTTGCGCAGCGTGGCGAGCGCGGCTTCGTCGTCGCCGAGCCGGTGCTCGACATAGCCGACGCAGCTCACGACTTCGGCCGAATCCGGCGCGTGCCGCATCGCCGCCTCGAAGTAGTCGCGCGCCTCGGTGATCTCTCCCTCGCGGAAGAGCGCACGCCCGATCTGCAGCATGAGGTCGATGTCGTCCGCGTAGCCCAGCTCGAGCGTGCGCTTCATGCAGCGCAGCGCCGCCTCGCGCTGGCCGAGCTTCAGCAGCGTCTCGCCGAGCCCGGCGAGCGCGTCCTCGTGCTCCGGCTCGAGGACGAGCGCCTCCTCGAAGGCGCGACGTGCCCACGCGTACTCCTCGCGCGCCAGGCGCGCGTAGCCCACGCCGATGTGCAGCTCGACGGAATTCGGGTACAGCGACAGCCCCTCACGCAACACGTCGAGTGCTTCGTCGTACTGCCCCTCACTGTACAGCTGATGAGCTCTCTCGTCGTACTCTTCCGAGCTCAGGAAGGGGGTGGCCATGGGAGAGCGTTCCTCCGCGGATGAAGGTTCAGCTATTGTACCATCCGGACGACGCCAAGTTCAATGCTTTCGCACGCTCCGCGCCGCGATTCATTTCCTCGTCGGCGCGGCCGTCGATTCGCGCGAGCGCGACCGCGATCTCCGCGGCGAGCGCGGCGTTGCTCTCGAGCAGCGCGAGGTTCGCGGCGAGCGATTTCCCTCCCGTCTCGCGCACGATCGCGCCGAGCAGCTCGGGGGTCATCGCCGCGCCTCGCACGCCGCGCTTCACTGCGTCCGCTACCGCGCGCTCGACCGCGCCCTCGACCGTCTCGCGCGGCAGCGCGAACTCCGCCGGCGGCGGCTGGACGACGAGCACCGCGGAGCGCCGCCCGAGCGCGCGATGCGCCACGAAGATCCGCGCGATCTCCTCCGCGCTCTCGGCGCGCGCAGACAGCGCGAGGCCGGTCTCGGCGGTGAAGAAGCCCGGAAGCTCGCTGGTGCGATAGCCGACGACGGGGATGCCGAGCGTGTCGAGCCGCTCCATCGTCGCCGGGAGATCGAGGATCGACTTCGCGCCCGCGCAGACGACGACCATCGACGTGCGCCCGAGCTCCGGAAGATCGGCGCTCTCGTCGAAGGCGGGCTCGCGGTGCACCCCTCCGATCCCGCCCGTCGCGAAGACCCGCGCGCCGGCGATCGACGCGAGCGCGAGCGTCGCGGCGACGGTCGTCGCGCCGTCCTGCTTCTGCGCGACGGCCACCCCGAGGTCGCGCGCCGAGACCTTGCGCACTCCCTCGCGCGCGAGGAATCGCTCGAGCTCCTCGTCGGTGAGGCCGAGTGTCGGGACGCCGCGCACGACGGCGGTGATGGCGGGGATCGCGCCCTGGGCGGCGACGGCGCCGGTCATCCGGCGGGCCGCGTCGCGGTTGTGCGGGATGGGGAGCCCCTGCGCGAGCACCGAGCTCTCGAGGGCGACGACGGGTGCCCCGCTCGCGAGAGCGGAGGCGACGTCGGGTAGGATGCGCACCAGCGACGAGTCGGGCACCGATCGGGAATCTATCGTGTGAACCGGAGCTGGTTAGTAGCGCGCGGCGACTGACTGCGCGTCGAGCGGGACGGCTCTCAGAATCAGACGCTCGGGGGCCCCGCCGAGATACCCGATGGGCCAGCAGGTCGTGAGCGTCAGCACACGCCCGCTCTCGCGGCGGATCACAGGCGCATCCTTGTGCACGACTTTCCGCCCGACGACGCGCCAGCTCGTGCGCCCCGCCTCGGTCTCGGTGACGACGGTGTCGCCGAGCGCGAGCTCGCCCAGCCGGCGGAAGTGCCGGTCGCGATGCGCGGAGACGACGGCGTTCCCCTCGTCGCCCGGGAGCGCCGAGCCGGGAAGATGGCCGGGTCCGCCGTTGAGGACCTCGGCGGTCACTCCCTCGAGGACGATGTCGTCGAGCGAGATCTTCGGGACGAGGAGCCGCGCGACGGGCGCGCCCTCGGCGAGGCTCGCGGTGGAGGAGGCGCCGTAATTGCGCGCACGCTCGACGGCCGCGTGGGCGAGCTTCGCCTCCCACTCGGCGCGGGCATGCGACTGGGCGAGCCACCCGCGCCCGTACGCCGCGCCGGCCCAGCCGGCCAGCGCGACCCCTGCGAGGACCAGCGAGAGTCCGAGTGCCGCCCTACGGTGCACGACGCCGCCGCGCGGGCGCGGGGACGGCGCGACGCGACGTGAAGATCACGCCGAGCCCGAAAAGCGTCATCCCGATCCCCGTGATGAGCAGGATGGGCAGTGCCGAGGCGGTGTTGGGCGCGCGCGCTCCATCCTGGAAGCGCGTGGTCGCGGTCTGCTTCGTGGTGGCGGTCACCGTCGCGCTGTCCGTCGCGACATCACCCGTCGCGCTGTCGGCGACGACCGTCCCCGGCTTCGGCGCCCCGGCCACGGAGTCCACCCACGCCGACATCTCCTGCATCGTGGCGCGATGCGAGGTATCCGCGCGAGCCTGCGCGACCCGCCGCTGCTCCAGCACCGCCGCCTGATCGACCGGCTTCTTCTGCGGCGCGACGACGGTCGTGAACTGAGCGGCAGCCGGAGAGGCGGCTGCGAAGATCGAAAGCGCCGAGAGCGCGATGAGCAGACGACGATTCATTGGCGGGGTGCCTCCTGGTGGCTGCCGTTCAGGAGGGCATACGGCGTGCCGGTCTGACGGGCTCGACGTGGGACGTGGGAAGTCGGAGCTTCCCATCGGTCATCCCATGTCGTCTCCGCCTCCCACGTCGTCCCCGGATCCCCTACTCGCTCCGCCGTCCCACGTCGAATCCCACGTCGATGTGGGTGTGGTACTACCTACTTCTTCACCTCGTCGAACTCCTCCCCCTTCTTCGACTCCACGAGCTCCCGCTCCCCGGATGTCGGATCCCACACGGCGAGGACTTTCACCGTCTCTCCCTGCCACGCGTCGAACGTCTTCCCGACTCCCTTCGGAACCTGGATCTCGTGGCCGTCCTCGAAGCGGAGGATCACGTGCGGGTACTCCGAGTTCACGTACTGGCGGCGCAGCTTCTTGGCTTCTGGCATTGGTTGACGGGCTTCAGGTGACCACCGTAGAGCGGCCGGCGTGACGCTGCCAGGCGCCGCTCGCGAGAATCTCATTGATCGCCGCGACGGCGAGCTCCAGCTCGTCGTCGGACGTGTAGAAGTGTGGGGCGACGCGGATTCCCGCGCCGGGACGGTAATCGACGATTATCTCCCGCTCGAGGAGACATCGCGAGACCTCGTAGGCGTGGGGGACGTCGAAGGCGACCGTGCCCCCGCGCCGCTCGGCCTGTCGCGGTGCAGCCACATTATAGCCGCGCTCGTCCGCGAGCGCGATCAGGCGTTCCGTCTGACGCGTGCTCTTCGCGCGAATCGCCGCGATCCCCGCCTCGCGCACGATCTTCGGACCCTCCGCCGCCGCGTACAGCGCGGGGATCGCCGGCGTCCCGCCGAGCCAGCGCGCGATGCCGATCGCCGGCGCCATCGAGTCCTCGAAGGCGAAGGGACGCGCATGTCCCATCCACCCGGCGAGCGCGGGCGCGAGCGTCTCGCGCACCGAGGGCGCGACGTAGACGAAGCATCCCCCCGGCCCGCCGCAGAGCCACTTCAGCACTCCACCCGTGAGGAAGTCGGCGCCGCTCGCCTTCATGTCCACCGGCAGCACGCCCACCGAGTGGAAGGCGTCGAGCGCGACGAGCGCGCCCTTCGCGTGCGCCGCCTTCACGATGCGCGCGGCGTCCATCACCCACGCGCTGCGGAAGAGCACGTGCGAGACCGACACCAGCGCGGTCCGCTCGTCCACCGCGGCGATCACCGCGTCCTCGGCGATCGAGAGCCCATCCTCGCTCGGCACCACCACCACCCGCGCGCCGAGCTTCGCCGCGAGCGCGTCGGTCACGTAGCGGACGGAGGGGAAGTCGAGCGCGGTCATGACGATCGTGTCGCGCCCGCGGCGGAAGTCGAGCGCCGAGAGAATCAGCGCCTGCGCCGCGGTGACGTTAGGCACCATCGCCAGCTCGCCCTCGCCCGCGCCGATCAGCGGCGCGATCACGTCGCCGACCTCGAGGGGCATCTTCCACCAGGCGCTTCCCCAGGCGCGCACCCCTTCCTCCGCCCAGCGCGACGCGTACTCCGCGAGCCGGTCGGGCACCGTCCGCGGCATCGCACCGAGCGAGTTCGAGACGAGATAGGTCGTCGTCTCGAGGATCGGGAAGCGCTCGCGAAAGCGGAGCAGCGCGTCGCTCACGCCGGGCTCTCCAGCTCCACCGGCGAGATCGCGCGCTTGGGCCGGCCGAAGGCGAAGCGCAGCGACGCGACGGCGAGCACGCCGAGCACCATCGACCACTCCTTCCAGGTGATGCTGGTGAGGAGGAAGCCGATCACCAGCAGCGTGAGCACGTGCACCGTGGGGCCGAGCGGAAGAGTCAGCGGCGGCTGTCCCTCCATGCGCACCCCTCGCCGGCGCAGTACCCAGGCCGCGATCGCGCACCCGCCGTAGAGGAGAAGTGCGGAGAGGTTCGCCGTGACCGCGAGCCGCTCGAAGGTGCTGTTCACCGCGACGAGGAAGACGATCACCGACTGCACGATGATCGCGATCCACGGCGTCCGATGGCGCGGATGCACCGACGCGAGCGCGCGCGGCAGGAGCCCGTCCTCCGCGAAGGCGAAGAGCGCGCGCGGGATCGCCAGCGTCATCCCGCTCACGTACCCGAACATCGAGATCGCCGCGCCCGCGACGATGAGCGTCCGGCCCCAGCTGCCCAGCGCCGCCCCCGCGACCGCCGCCAGCGGCGCCTCGCCCGACGTCGCCAGACCCGCGCCGAGCACTCCCTGCGCGACGACCTGCGTCGCGATGTAGAGGATCGTCACCCCGATCATCGCGATCGCGATCGCTCCCGGCACGCTGCGCGCGGGATCGCGCACCTCCCCGCTCGGCACCAGCGCGCTCTCCACGCCCATGAAGGCGAAGATGATCACGATCGACGCGCGCGAGAGGCTCGCCGCCGTCGGCCATTCGTGGATGGCGAGGTTCGACGCGCGCACCGCGGGGAGCGCGAGGAGGATCAGGACGAGGAGCGGGAGCAGCTTCGCGACGCTCGCCACCTCGATCAGCCGCGTCCCCTCCTTCACCCCGCGCACGTTGACCCAGGTGAAGAAGCCGAGCAGCGCCGCGAGGACGAGCGCGCGCACGACGCCGCTGCCTAACGCGGGCGCGACGCTCGCGAGGTTGCCGACGAAGAAGATCGACACCCCCGCCATCGCCAGCGTCCCCATCAGCCAGAGCAGCACCCCGGCGAGGAACCCGGCGAACGGCCCGAACACCACCTCGACGTACGCGTACGGTCCCCCCGTCCGCGCGACCCTGCTCCCCGCCTCGGCGAAGCAGAGCACGATGAGCCCCATGGCGATCGCGCAGATCACGTACGCCAGCGGCGCCGCGGCGCCGAGCATCCCCGCCCCGATCTGCGGCAGCCTGAAGATCCCCGCGCCGACGGTGACATTGAAGATGCTCGCCGCGAGCGCCCACATCCCGACGGCGCGAATGAGCGTGGGACCGGTGCGCGGCGCGCTGATGCGGGGGTCGGACATGCGGGGAATCTAGGCTGGCGGCGGGAGGTTCGCTCTAGTCGTTCTGCGGGTCCGGCCGCTCTGTGGGTCGCGTCGGTGCTCGTCGTCCAGCAGACATCTCGCGGTTCATCGGCGGGGAGGACACCGAGCCGATGAGGCTCTGAGTGTCACTACCGCCTGAGCACTGCCTTGTGGCAGTCCTCAAGACCCTCAGAGCCTCGGCCATCTCCCTGCCAAACCGCGCGATGCTAGCCTGTCGACGAGCCCCGACGCGACCCGCGAGGATGCTCTATCGCTTGAACTCCGCGTCCTTCGCCCATGCCGGCCACGCGCTGTCGTTGCCGAGCTTGATCGCGAGGCGGTACACCAGCTGTGAGAGCTGCGCGGCGCCGCTCAGGTCGAAGTTCTCGCGGTACTCGTCCGAGGGCTGGTGGTAGCGGTGGGCGGTGTAGTCCTCCTCCTGCTGCGCGCCCCAGCCGGCGGGGTGGTCGGTGAAGTCGTTGCCGGCGCCGATCGAGACCGAGGGGATCCCGGCCCTGGCGAAGGAGAAGTGGTCGGAGCGGTAGAAGTGGCCGCGCTCGGGGTGGTCGTCGGGGGAGATGCGCATCCCCTGCGGGCGGATCATCGCGGCGATCGTGCTGCCTAACGTGCTCTTGTTCTCGCCGAGCACCGTCACGTCGCGCGTCCGGCCGAGGATGTTCCCGCCGTCGAGGTTCAGGTCGGCGACGATCTGCTTCACGGGCACCGGCGGGTGCGTCGCGAACCACTCCGAGCCGAGGAGGCCGCTCTCCTCCGCGGTCACGAAGGCGAAGAGGAGCGAGCGGCGCGGCTTCGCGCCCTGCGCGGCGGCGCGGGCGACGGCGAGGAGGTCGGCGACCCCGCTCGCGTTGTCGCTGGCGCCGTTGTAGATCGAATCCCCGTTCACCGCCGGGCCGATGCCGAGATGGTCCCAGTGCGCGCTGAGGACGACGTACTCGTTGCGCGCCTTCGCGTCGCGTCCCGTCACCTTGCCGACCACGTTCTCCGACATCAGGTGCTGCACCGTGTTGCGGAAGCTCGCGCTGAAGATGATGCCGGTGGACACCGGCTTGAAGTCGCGCGACGCGGCCTGCGTCCGCAGCGTCGCGAGGTCGAGCCCCGCCTGCCTGAGCAGAGCGGCCGCCGCGCTGTCGGTGACCCAGCCGCGGAAGCCTAACGGCGCGGGGAGCTTCGGGTCGCGGGGGAGCATGCGCTGCTCCTTCGCCCATGAGCCGACGACGGTGTGCCAGGGGTAGCCCGCCTGCTCCGTCGTGTGGACGATGAGCATCCCCGCCGCGCCCTGCCGCTCCGCCTCCTCGAACTTGTACGTCCAGCGGCCGTAGTAGGTCATCGCCTTCCCGCCGAAGAGCGTCGGCTCGCTCGCCGGCGCGGGCGGATCGTTGACGAGCACGAGGAGGATCTTCCCCTTCAGGTCCATCCCCTTGAAGTCGTCCCACCTGTACTCGGGCGCCTTCGCACCGTAGCCGACGAAGACGATCTCCCCGCTCGCGTTGCTGCGCTCGGTCGCCGAGCCCGCCCAGAGGACGACGTCGTCCGGGTAGCGGAGCTGCGGCAGCGAGCGTGGCGAGACCGCGGGGCCGCCCGTGTTCGGCGCCGAGGGCATCGTCATCCCGACCCCGAGCTGGATGCTCGCCGGATCGGCGCCGACGATGTCGATCGGCACGCGCTGGAAGTACGATCCGCTGTCCCCCGCCGGCGCGACGCCGACCGCGCGGAGCTGCGACGCGATGTACTCCGCCGCGAGCCGTCCCCCGCGCGTCCCCGGCGCGCGTCCCTCGAGGAGATCGGAGGAGAGGAATCGCAGATGGCCGTCGATCTCGTTCGGGGTGATTGCAGTCACACTCGTCTGTTGAGCGTGGGCTGTGATGGCGACGAGGGACGTGAGAGCGACGCCAACGAGCGACGAGCGAGAGATTCTGGCCATGTGGCGCGACATTCCGTGAGGAGGTTCAATCCGAGACACGATCCGCTATCTTAGCGGCGTGGCGAGTGGGGCGGCCAGCCCTCGCCGAGTCATCGCGCGCGCAGCGCTTCGCGGATGCGCGCCGCTTCGCACCAACTCACGGAGGCCCCTTCATGCTGCGTCGTCTCGCACCGCTCGCCCTCGTCGCGCTCGCGGCGATCGCCCTTCCCCGCGTCTCGCGCGCCCAGGATCTCGCGCCCGCGCCCGACGCCCCTCCCGCGGTGCAGCCCGCCCCCGCCGCGACGCCCTCCGCCGGCCCGACGATGGAAAGCGCGACCATCACGATCAAGCATCAGGCGAGCGAGCAGCAGGGGACGAAGGCTCCCGTCGTGGTCGCGGCGCGCCGCACCGACAACTCCACCGCCCTCATGATCGTCGGCGGTGCCGCCTTCCTCGCCGGCGCCATCATCGGCGGCGACGCCGGCACCATCATCATGGTCGGCGGCGCGGCGGTGGGACTCTACGGGTTGTACATCTACCTGCAGTAGGCTTCGGCTGTAGGCAGGAGGCTGTAGGCCATAGGCCATCAGCCTCCTGCTTCCTGCTTCCTGCCGCCCGCGCCGACACGTGGGCCCTTCGTGTATGCAGGCAACCCTACCTATGAAGCAGTGAGGTGAGCGAAATCACACGGGCCACCGTGACTCCACAACGGCCGGGCTCGTCTGGTTTGCATGAGTCAGGTGCTCAAAGCTCACGGCGCGGCCAAGAGCGCGGCGAGGATCCTCGTCGCGTCCATCTCCAGCGCCGCCGCGCTCGTCTCCGTGCTCAGCTTCGCCCGCACCTATGGGCTGATCGGACGCGATGCGTCCCACATGACCGTCGGTGACCTCGGTGCCGCGTGGGTCGGCGTCTCGCCCACCACCGACACCGTCACCGCGATCGGCGACACGGTCCACCTCGCGGCGACCGTCACCGACAAGAGCGGCTCCGTCCTCGTCGGCTCCTCCCTCGTCTGGAGCAGCGACAACCCGCGCGTCGCGACCGTCGAGACCGACGGCACCGTGATCGCGCGCGGGCCCGGGACCACCACCATCCTCGCGACCGTCGGCGAGAAGATCGCCCGCTCGCGCGTCACCGTGAAGCAGACCGTCTCCAGCGTCCGCGTCAACGGCGACAGCACCATCACGATCTCCGACGGAGAGCAGGCGCCGCTCGCGGCGCGCGCGATCGACGCGCGCGGCCACGTGATCCCGCAGCGCCCCGTCCTCTGGAAGAGCGCGAACGACGACGTCATCGCCATCGACTCGCTCGGCATCGCGACCGCGAAGAACCCCGGCTCGACCACCGTCGGCGCGACGATCGACGGGATCACCGCCTACGTCCCCGCGAAGGTCGTCGCCGTGCCCGCCGCGCTCGAGCTGGTCGCGGGCGGCGAGCAGCGCGCCCTCGCCGGCGCGGCGCTCCCGCAGCGGCTCGTCATCCGCGTGCTCTCGAAGCGCGCGCGCCCGGTGAGCAGCACGTCCGTGCGATTCCGCGCCGAGGACGGCGCGGGCGCCCCCGATCCCTCCGTCGCCACCACCGACGCCGACGGCCGCGTCCGCGCCGCCTGGACGTTAGGCAGCCTTCCGGGCCGCCAGCGGCTCTACGTCTCCGTGGACCACGTGGACAGCGCGCTCGTCGTCGTGGCCGAGGCGGAGCCGGTCGCCGCGAACACGCGCGCCGCGCAGATCGGCGACGCGCCCACGGCCGTCGCCGGCACCGCGTTAGGCAGCGAGGTCGGCCTCCGGCTCACCGACAGCACCGGCCGCGCCCTCGCCGACATCCCCCTCGCCTGGGTCGCGCTCGACGGCGGCAGCGTCACCGGCGCCGCGCAGCGCACCGACTCCCTCGGCGAGGCGCACGCGAAGTGGACGCTCGGCGCGGTCGCCGGCACGCAGCGCGTCCGCGTCCAGATCGGCAGCGGCCGCAGCGTGCCGCCCGTCACGCTCAGGGCGATCGCCACCGCCGGCGCGCCGGCGAAGGCGGAGCTCGCGAGCGGCGAGGACCAGCGCGCGACCGTGAACGCGGCGCTCAAGAAGCCGATCGTCCTCCACGTCGCCGACAAGCTCGACAACCCCGTCCCCGGCGTGCGCGTCCAGCTCTCGACGCAGAACGGTACGCTCGCGGACAGCGTCGCGACGACCGACTCCTCGGGCAACGTCCGCGTGCACTGGACGATGCCGCGCGAGGCCGGCGCCGCGCGCCTGACGATGCGCGTCGACGGCATCGAGCGCCGCACGGAAGTCGCGGCCACCGCGGTGCCCGCGTCTCCCGCGAACCTCACGCTCTCCTCCGACGCGACGGGCGGCGTCGCCGGCAAGGCGCTCGCCGACGCGGTCGTCGCGACGGTGACCGACAGCTACGGCAACCCCGTCCCCGACGCGCAGCTCGTCTTCACCGCGAAGTCGGGCTCGACGACTCCCTCGCGCATCGTCACCGACACGAAGGGCCACGCGCAGACGCGCTGGACGCTCGGCCACACCGCCGGCGAGCAGGCGCTCGTCGCGGTGGTGAAGGGCCACGACGTCCGCGGCACCCTCACCGTCCAGGCGACCGAGCCTGTGTCGAAGAGCACCGTGTCGAAGAAACCCTCCTCGTCGTCCTCCAGGTCGTCCAGCGCGAAGAAGAAGCATCGCTGAGCGCTTCCGGCGCGCGGCACGGGGATTGACATGACTCGTGGCTGGAAGCTTATGGCTGGAAGCAGGAGGCTAGCGGCTTTCAGCCTCCTGCCTATAGCCTCCGGCTTCGAGCCCCCGCGCGACGCGCCACCATCAGCGTACGAATCGCCGAATCGCCAATAGCATAGTGGCCAAGCACAAACTGAAGATCGCGGTGGTACTCGGCGGGGGAGGCCTCAAGGGCTTCGCCCACATCGGCGTGCTGCGCGCGCTGCAGGAGCGGAAGATCGTGCCGACGCGCATCGCGGGCACGAGCATCGGCGCCTTCATCGCGGCGGCGTGGGTCGGCGGGATGTCGATCGACGAGATGCAGGGACGCGCCGAGTCGCTGCAGCGGCGCGATCTCTTCCGCGTCGATCACGTCGGGATGCTGGTGAACAGGTTCCGCGGCGCGTCGATCTACCTCGAGGAGCCGCTGCGCACCCTCTGCGCGTCGGTCGCGCCGAAGGGGACCTTCGAGGGGCTGCGCATCCCGCTCCTCGTCAACACGGTGGACGTCGAGCGCGGGACGCAGGTCGTGTGGGGACTCCCCGGGCTGCAGGACGTCCCCGTCGCCGACGCCGTGTACGCGTCGTGCGCGCTCCCCGGCGCGTTCCCTCCCGGCAAGGTGGACGGCCGCGTCTGCGTCGACGGCGGCGTCATCGACAACCTGCCCGCGTCGATCGCGTCGCTCGGGATGGACGCGGTGTTCGCGTGCGACGTCGGCAGCTCGGATCTCTCCCCCGCGACCGACGTCACGACGAAGGGCTTCGCCGCGATCTACATGCGCTCGGCGACGATCATGATGCACGCGCTGCAGGGCTGGCCGCTCTCGACGTGGAACGGCCCGCCGATGGTGCTCGCGCGTCCGCGACTCGGCCACGTGGACTGGCTCGGCTTCGGCAACACGAAGGAAGTGATCGAGGAAGGCTACCGCGCCGCGAACGAAGCGCTCGACAGCCTCGAGACCGCGCTGGCGGCGCACGGCGGCGTCCACCCGCGCCGCCCCGTCGCGATCCAGGTCGACCGCGGCCGCTGCACCGGCTGCACCACATGTGTCGCCCTCGCGCCACGCACGATGGCGCTCGACGCGGAGGGGAAAGCGTACCCGCTCTCCCCCGAGCGCGAATGGTCCCCCGCCGACGGCGACTTCGTCCGCCACTGCCCCACGGCGGCGATCACGGTCCGGCGACTCGACGTCGCCGACGAGAACGCGGCCGAGACGCTGGACCTGCCGCACGCGGAGCCGCCGGGGGAAGAGGCGGCGTAACCGCCATGGGGCATGAGGCTAGGCCTGATGCCATGGGGCATGAGGCTAGGCCTGATGCCATGGGGCATGAGGCTAGTGTCATGACTGCGGCGGCATGAGCCATGAGGCAGGACGGCCAGGAGGCAGTGGTGGCTCGACGATGCTCAGTCGCCGGCGTGACGACCGGGGCCCCAGGTGCCGCCGTTGCGCTCGTTGCGGATCATGACGAGCAGGAGCTGACTGACGCGGCAGAGATGCTCCAGACGATGCTCGATCGTCGCCGGGTCGAGTGCGATCGATGCGCCCATGTACCATGACTTCGTCTCGTTGACGGAGCCCAGCGCGTACTCGTAGTAGCGGATGCGGTCCTTGCGCGAGAGACGGGAGTAGCCCTCGGCGATGTGCGCGGTGACTCCCCCGATCGCGCGTATCAGTTGAGGAACGTTCTCGGACAGGCGCGGATCCTTGATGGCTCGCGCCGCGTCCCCACCCGCCAGGTGCACGCAGTACGACGCAATCTGGTACGCGCGGATCTTCCACATCGGATCCATCCGGAGCGCCCTCGGAAGGGTGCCCATCCACTCGTCGAGCTCCATGCCCCCGAGTGTATCCCCCCGGTCTTACGTCCCCCTCATCATTCCCCCCGCCTCATGGCCGTTCTGCCACCTGGCTCATGCCCCAGCAGTCATGACACTAGCCTCATGCCGCATGGTAGTTCAGTACGCCACCCCGAACCTCCGCCCCACGTGCTCCCGCTTCTCCAGCTCGTCCACGATCGCGACCGCGAAGTCCTCGTATGAGATGCGGCTGTGCCCGGAGGAGTCGGCGAGGAACTGGTCGATGGTCTGGCGGAACTTCCCCGTGCGCGCGCCGGGCCCGATCTCGGCGGCGGGGCTGACGAGGGTCCACTCGACGTCCTCCCCTTCCTTCCGGAAGACCACGAGGCTGTCGTAGCCCTCCTGCGCCTCGGCCTTGTACGCCTCGGGGAAGCCGGGGGCGTGCATGAGCAGCTTCCCGGGCGCGACCTCGAGCGAGCCCGCGCCGCCGACGGCGATGACGCGCTTCACCCCGCTCTGCTTCGCGCCGGCGATGAGCGCGCGCGACGCGGCGGCGAGCGAGGGCGCGGCGCGCCCGCGCGCGTTAGGCCGCGGCGAGATCGCGCTGACGATCGCGTCCGCCCCCAGCGCGACCTTCGCCACGCTCGCCGCGTCGGTCGCGTCCCCCTGCACGAGCTTCACCCGCGGATCGGGGGGCGTCACCTTGTCCGGGTCGCGCACGACGCCGATGACCGTGTGCCCGCGCGCGAGTGCCTCCTTCGCGATGCGCTGCCCGACGTTCCCGGTGGCGCCGAATAGGACGATCTTCATGGGGTTCCTCGTGTGATCGTGGTGCAGTGTGAGCGCGCGAGAGGCGTACCGGGTTCCGGGATCCGCGGGGGTCAGGGGTCGGGGGGGCGGCCGTCGGGGTCGGGTGTCGGCGCCGACGGCCGACCCCCAAAAAGTCTTTCCCTTCGAATAGATTGAAGGAACCCGCCGCGTGCGGTAGGGCGCGGCCAGTACCGTCACCACGGACCCACCATGGCCTCGAAGAACTCCTTCGGCGCGCGCGCGACGTTGAACGTCGATGGCACGCCCTACGTCATCTACCGCCTCGACGCGCTGAAGCAGAAGGCTCCCGGCGCCGAGCGGCTTCCCTTCTCCCTCAAGATCCTCCTCGAGAACCTCCTCCGGAACGAGGACGACGCCTTCGTGAAGGCGGGCGACATCGAGGCGATGGCGAAGTGGGACGTGAAGGCGAAGGTCGAGAAGGAGATCGCCTTCCGCACGAGCCGCGTGCTCCTGCAGGACTTCACCGGCGTCCCCGCGGTGGTGGACCTCGCCGCGATGCGCGACGCGCTGCGCAAGCTCGGCGGCGACCCGAAGCGCATCAACCCGCTGCAGCCCGTCGATCTCGTCATCGACCACTCGGTGCAGGTGGACGAATACGGCACCGACGCCGCGCTCCTCCTCAACACCAAGTTCGAGTTCGAGCGGAACAAGGAGCGCTACGTCTTCCTGCGCTGGGGCCAGTCGGCGTTCGACAACTTCCGCGTCGTCCCGCCGGGCACCGGCATCTGCCACCAGGTGAACCTCGAGTACCTCGGCCAGGTCGTGTTCACGGGGCAGGAGGACGGGAACAAGGTCGCGTACTGCGACTCCCTCGTCGGCACCGACTCGCACACGACGATGATCAACGGCCTCGGCGTCCTCGGCTGGGGCGT
>DASVXU010000197.1:0-42842 GCA_036392515.1 Gemmatimonadaceae bacterium
GAGGGCACGGAGGACTGTGAAATGGTGAATTGGTGAGCTGGTGAATCAGCGAATGGTGAGTACACCACTTCACCCGTTCACCAGTTCACCGATTCACTAATTCACCAGCATCACCCTCTCGCCGCAACCGGCGTCCCGACCATTCCCCCGCCGTGCTTGATGTTCTTCCCCTCGGCGAGGAATACCGCGTCCTCGCCGATGTTCGTCGCGAGGTCGGCGACGCGCTCGAGGTTGCGGCTGACGAGCAGCACCTCCAGCGACGGGTTGATCGTCCGCGGGTCGGCCATCATGTGCGTGAGCAGGACGCGGAACACCGAGTTGTGCAGCGCGTCGACGTCGTCGTCCTCCCGGCAGACCGCGCGGCCCAGCGCACCGTCGGCACGGACGAAGGCGTCGAGGGCGTCGCTGAGCATCTTCCGCGCGCGGCGGGCCATGTCCTCGATCTGCGGCTGGAGCTGGAAGGTCCCGCCCCAGGCGGCGAGCCGTTGCGCCGACTGCGCGATGTTCACCGCGTGGTCGCCGACGCGCTCGAGATCGCTCGAGATCTTGATCGCGGCGATGATGAAGCGCAGGTCGCGACCCATCGGCTGCTGCAGCGCGAGAAGCGCGATCGCGAGCTGCTCGACCTCGAGCTCGAGCGCGTCCACCTCGTGGTCGGCTTCGATGATCGCGTCGGCCTTCGCGGTGTCACGTTCGGCGAGCGCGGTGACCGACTGCTCGACCAGCGCTTCGGCCTTCGCCGACATGTCGAGCATGCGCTGCTTCAGCTCGGCGAGCTGGTCGTGAAAGTGCCGAAATCGGGTCGCGTCTGGCGCGGTCATCCGAATCTCCCGGTGATGTAGGCGTCCGTGCGATCCTCGCGCGGACTGGTGAAGATGCGCTGCGTCGCACCGACCTCCACGAGATGGCCCATGTAGAAGAAAGCGGTGTAGTCCGACACGCGCGCCGCCTGCTGCAGGTTGTGCGTCACGATGACCACCGTCAACTCCTTCTTCAGCTCGTAGAGAAGCTCCTCGATCTTCTGCGTGGCGATCGGGTCGAGCGCGCTGGCCGGCTCGTCGAGCAGGAGCACCTCCGGCTCGTTGGCGAGCGCGCGGGCGATGCAGAGCCGCTGCTGCTGACCGCCGGACAGCCCCAACGCGCTCTGCCGGAGGCGATCCTTCACCTCGTCCCAGAGCGCGGCGCGGCGCAGCGAGCTTTCGATGAGCGCGTCGAGCTCGCCCTTGGGGAGCGAGCCGTTGATCCGCGGGCCGTACGCGACGTTCTCGTAGATCGACTTGGGAAAGGGATTCCAGCGCTGGAACACCATCCCGATGCGCTGCCGCAACGCGGTGGCGTCCATCCCCTTGTCGTAGATGTTCTCGCCGTCGAGCGCGATCGCGCCGGTGTAGCGCGTCCCGGGGATCGTCTCGTTCATGCGGTTGATCGAGCGGAGGAAGGTGGACTTCCCGCAGCCGGACGGACCGATGAGCGCGGTCACGCAGCGCGCCGGGATGACGAGCTCGATCTCGTGGAGCGCCTGCTTCTTTCCGTACCAGAACGAGAACCTCTCCGCCGCGATGGTTCCCGGATGGCCTTCCCCCGCGGCGCGCGGTGTGTCGGTGCGGCGCGGCGCGACGACGATCGGCGGGGGCGCGGTCATCCGAACCTCCCGGTGATGTACGCCTCGGTGCGAGCGTCGCCGGGGGCCGTGAACAGCTTCGCCGTCGGTGCGAGCTCCACCAGCTCGCCCGCCAGCATGAACGCCGTGCGATCGGACACGCGCGCCGCCTGCTGCATGTTGTGCGTGACGATCACCAGAGTCACCTCCCGCCGCAGCTCGTAGACGAGCTCCTCGACCTTCTGCGTGCTGATCGGGTCGAGCGACGCCGTCGGCTCGTCGAGCAGAAGCACCGCCGGATCGGTGGCGAGCGCGCGCGCGATGCAGAGTCGCTGCTGCTGGCCGCCCGACAGCCCGATCGCGCTCGCCTTGAGCCGATCCTTCACCTCGTCCCAGAGGGCCGAGCGACGCAGCGCCCGCTCGACGATGCGATCGGTCTCGGCGCGTGAGGGCTTCGCTCCGTCACGCACCCTCAGCCCCGCCGCCACGTTGTCGCGGATCGACATGGTCGGGAAGGGAGACGGGCGCTGGAACACCATCCCCACGTGACGCCGCAGCGCGACGGGGCTGATGCCCGGCGCGTAGATGTCGGTGCCCTGCAGCAACACACGTCCCGACACGCGCGCCGTCGGCACCGTCTCGTGCATCCGGTTGAGACAACGCAGCAGGGTGGACTTGCCGCATCCCGATGGACCGATGATCGCGGTCACCTCGCGCTGCGCGAAGTCGACGTTCACGCCGCGCACCGCGTGATGCGTGCCGAACCATGCGTCGAGGGACTCCACCGCGATCGCCGGCTGCGCCGCAGCAGGCGCGCGGAGCGGCGCGGCCATCTCAGTCGGCGACACGGCCGAAGCGTGCGCGGGTGGCGATGCGGGCGGCGATGCTGACGACGAGGACGAGTCCGATGAGGACGAGCGCTCCCGCCCAGGCGAGCGCGTGGGCCGACTCGTAGGGACTGATCGCATAGTTGAAGATCTGCAGCGGGAGCGCGGCGATCGCCTCCCGGAGCGAGGTCGACATGAACTGGTTGCCCAGCGCCGTGAAGAAGAGCGGCGCGGTCTCACCGGCCACGCGCGCGATCGCGACGAGCGCGCCGGTCACGATCCCGGCCGTCGCGGTGCGCAGGACGATCGTCAGCGAGGTGCGCCAGCGCGAGTAGCCGAGGGCGAGCGCCGCCTCGCGCAGCGAGACGGGGACGAGGCGCACCATCTCCTCCGTCGTGCGCGTGACCATCGGGATCATCATCGCCGCCAGCGCGATCCCGCCGGCGAGCGCGGAGAAATGTCCGACCGGTCGAACGAGAAACTGCCAGGCGAAGATGCCGACGACGATCGATGGCAGACCGTTCAGCACATCCGAGAGGAAGCGGACCACCGTCGCCAGCTTCGTCCCGCGATGCTCCGCGAGGTACAGCCCCGCACCGATCCCGATCGGGAGACCGACGACGATCGCTATTCCGACGAGGATCAGCGTGCCGACGATGGCGTTCGCCATTCCGCCACCTTCCTCGCCGATCGGCCTCGGCATCGCCGTGAAGAACTCGAGGGAGATGACGCCCGCACCCTTCTTCAGGAGGTAGAAAAGGATGAAGAGCAGCGGCAGCGTGGCGACGATCGCCGCCACCCACGTCAGCCCGATCATCACGTAGTTCACCGCCTTGCGGCGGCGGATCGTGCGTACCGTGCGCTCGGCGTACGCGCGCTGTGAGATGCTCGGGCGAGCGCGGGGAGGCGCCGGTGTCGGGAGAGGAGCGGTCGCCATGGGTCAGCCCTCGCGTCCGACGCGCCAGACGAGCCAGCGCGCGATCCCATTGACGATCAGCGTCACCACGAAGAGCGTGAAGCCGACCGCCATCAGCGCCGAGAGATGGAGGTCGCCCGTCGCCTCGCTGAACTGGTTCGCGATCAGCGACGCCATCGTGTACCCCGGGGCGAGCAGCGACGACGAGATCTCGTGCGTGTTGCCGATGACCATCGTCACCGCCATCGTCTCGCCGAGCGCGCGCCCGAGGCCGAGGATGATCCCGCCGATGATCCCCGAGCGCGCGTAAGGCAGCACCGCCCCCCAGATCATCTCCCAGCGTGTCGCGCCGAGGGCGAGCGCCGCCTCACGTTGTGCGCGGGGGACGGCGAGAAGAACCTCGCGCGACACCGCGGAGATGTAGGGCAGCACCATGATGGCGAGGATCACCCCCGCGGCGAGCATGCTCGGCCCGTAGTTGGGACCGGAGAAGAGCGGTGTCGCGCCCAGGTGCAGCGTGTCCTTGAGGAAGGGAACGACGTGCGTGCGCAGCAGGGGGATGAGGACGAAGATCCCCCACAGCCCGTAGACGACGCTCGGGATCGCCGCCAGCAGATCCACGAGGAACGACACCGGCTGGCGGAGCCAGGCCGGCGCGAACTCGGAGAGGTAGATCGCGACGCCGATCGCGAGCGGAGTCGCGATGATCAGCGCGAGGAACGAGGAGACGATCGTCCCGTAGAGCGCCGGCGCGGCGCCGAAGCTGCCGTTCACCGGGTCCCAGGCGCTGGAGGTGAGGAACCCGAAGCCGAACGCGTGCAGTGCCGGCCACGCGGCGCGCCCGATCTCCACCGCGATGAGGACCAGCAGGAGCGGGACGCACGCGGCGAAGAAGGTGATTGCCGCCCGATAGATCCGGTCGCCGACGTTCGCGCTCGCGAGGCGGGCGGCGAGCCCGCCTCGCGGCGCGTCGAGCGCCGGCGGCCCGACGACGATCTCCGGAGCGGTCACGCGCCCGCGCCGACCTTGATCGTCTTCAGTCGATCGACGATCTGGCGCGACATCGCCTCGGGGAGCGGCGCATAGTCGAGCGAGCTCGCCTCCTTCTCACCTTCCGTCAGCGCCCAGGTGAGGAAGTCGACGAGCTTCTTCCCCTTGGCCGCGTCGGTCTGGTTCTGGTACACCAGGATCCAGGTGAACGAGGCGATCGGGTACGCCCCCGCGCCCTTCGCGTTCACGATCGAGATGCGGTAGTCGGTGTTCGCCGGGAGCGTGCTCACCGCTCCCGCGGCTGCCGCGGTCGCCGACTGGAGCGAGGGCGTCACGAACTCGCCCGCCGAATTCCTGAGGGCAGCGACGGGGAGGCTGTTCTGCTTCGCGTACGCGAGCTCCGCGTAGCCGATCGCGCCCGGGGTCTGCTTGATCTGGCCCGCGACCCCTTCGTTCCCCTTCGCGCCGATTCCGGTCGGCCACTGCACTTCCTTCCCGACGCCGGGGCCGCTCTTCCACGCGGGGCTCACCGACGCGAGATAGTCGGTGAAGATGTAGCTGGTCCCGCTGCCGTCGGACCGGTGCACGACGAGGATGTCGGTGTTCGGCAGGGGGACGCCGCCGTTCAGGGCGGCGATCCGGCTGTCGTTCCACTTCTTGATCGTGCCGAGGTAGATGTCGGCGACCGTCGCTCCGTCGAGCTTCAGCGGCTGCTTCAGCTCGGGGAGGTTGTAGGTCAGCGCCACCGCGCCGATCACCGTCGGGACGTGGAGGATCGCGCCGCCCTTCGCCTTCGCCAGCTCGTCGTCCTTCATCGGCGCGTCGGAGGCGCCGAAGTCCACCGTCTGCTCGCTGAGCTGGCGAATCCCGCCCCCCGAGCCGATCGACTGGTAGTTGATCTTCACTCCCTTCTGGCTCGCGTAGTCGGCGAACCACTTGGAGTAGATGGGATACGGGAAGGTCGCGCCCGCGCCGGTCAGGTCGACGGAGCCGCCGCTGGTCGGGCGGGCGCCGGCGCTGTCGCTGCCGCGGTGGGTATCGGTCGAGCAGGCCGCGAGGAGGGCGGCCGAGAGGACGAATGCGGTGATTCTCACCGGTCTCTCCGTGATCGGGTTCAGACTCCGTGGTCGCCGAAAACTAGGCCAACCGGCTCCGATTTACGCGATCAGACCGCGCGCGTTACCGACGCGTTACAATCCGTCCTGCATCAGGCGACAGAAAAGCGGGGGCGGCCCTCGGCCGCCCCCGCTCGTCTTTCCCACGCCGGATCAGAAACTGACCGCGGCGTGCACGTTGTACGTGCGCAGGTCGAGCGGGGCTGCGGGCGCCCCCTGCGGCGACTGCTGCTGGTAATCGACCGACCACGAGAACTTGTTGTTCACGTCGTGGACGATGCCCGCGACGAGGAACTTCCCCTTCACCACCGGGAAGGCGCCGGCGTTAGGCACGTACGCGTTGTCGCCGCTGACGGCGTCCCAGCGCAGCACGGCACCCCAGGTCTTGTTGCCGTTCGCGTTCAGGAGCGCGAAGGGCCGGGCGACCGTGTAGACGCTCAGCACCTTCCCCGAGCGATCCTCCGTCACCACGTTCCCGGCATTGAGGCGCTCGTTCTCGTTCGTCGACTGCGCGAGCTGGCCGCCGAGCGTGAGCACCGGCGACTTCCATCCCGCGAGGACGCCGACGCGGTCGTGCTTGCGGCCCTCCGCCGGGCGGAGCGCGCTCGCGACGGTGCCCTTGTAGTACCAGGGCGTCACGATGAAGCCGCCCGTCGGCTGCGCGATGTTGCCGAGCAGGTTGAAGGTGATGCGCGCCTGATAGTCCTTGAACCGATCGACCTCGGGCTGCGTGTACCCGGGGCCGTTCGACGCCATGACGTAGACTTCACCGGTGCCGTTGCCGAATCCGATGGTCGTCGAGAGGCCGAGGTCGGACGAGGAGAAGAAACCCGCGCGCTCGACCGCGGTCGGGGCGATCCAGCGCGGGAAGAGCTGCTCTTCCTGGTCGATGATCACGGTCTGCTGCATGCCGAGGCGGGCCTGGCCGACGGTGCCCATGTAGCCCTCGTTGTTCATCCAGTAATCGTACTGCACGTACGCGTACTTCGCGCGCATCGTGTAGCCGAGGCCGGCGCCGGGACGATAGACGTCGGCGGTGAGGCGGATGCTCGTGCGGTCGGCGACCTTCGCGCGGGCGTTGAGGTACGCGCGCTCGAGCTGGAACTGGTTGTTGGAGCGGGTGTTCCCCTTCGCGCCGCCGTAGATGAACTGCGGGTAGAGCACGCCGGAGAACTCGACGGGCGAGGAGGCGGGAGTCGCCTGGCCCGATGGCGCGGAGCCAGGGTGCTGCGTCGGCTGCTGCGCGACCGCGACCGCGGGAAGGCCGACGAGGGCGAGCGCGAGCAGCGAGCGGCTGATGAGCGTGCGGGTCATATGTCTCTGGGAGGTGATCGTGGTGCCTGGCTCGAAGTACCGGCGGCGTCGCGCCGCCGGTTGCGAGCGACGGAGTGATAACGACCGTGACCGGTCGCTCGCAACGACCGTGACACGATTGCTACATGACGCGCGATCCGTTTACGACGTTTCGCGCAGCGCACGGTGACGAGGGTCACCGTTAGGCGGCCGCGACCGCGATCAGCCGCGCGCGTCGGGGAAGGTCGCCGTCACCGTCGTTCCCTGACCGACGACGCTCGTCGCTGCCACGCGACCGCCGTGCGATTCGACGAGATGCTTCACGATCGCGAGGCCGAGGCCGGTGCCTCCCGCATCGCGGGAGCGACCGGGGTCGACGCGATAGAAGCGCTCGAAGATGCGCGAGAGATGCTCCGGCGGGATCCCGACGCCGGTGTCGGTGACGCCGATCGTGACCCCGTCCCGCTCACGGCGCGCGAAGACCGTCACGCGCCCCGCGGTCGTGTACCGAACCGCGTTCTCGGCGAGGTTGGCGAGCACCTGCCGTACGGCGAGCGGATCGGCATCGATCGTCGCCGCGTCGTCCGGAACCATCGCTTCCACCTCGATCCCGTTCGCGCGCGCGGCGCCCGCGACCGCGGCGACCGTGTCCGCGATCGCCGCGCGGAGGTTCACGGCGGCGACGCGCGGCCGCCAGCCCCCGGACTCGATTCGTGACAGGTCGAGCAGGTCGTCGACGAGTCGCTGCATGCGCTGCGCGTTCGTGCGGATCGCCTGGATGAACTGTCGGCGCTTCTCCGGCGGGGGATCGTCGTCGTCGAGCGTCTCGGCGAAGCCTCCGATGATCGTGAGCGGAGTCTTGAGCTCGTGGGAGACGTTCGCGACGAAGTCGCGGCGCACGGTCTCGAGCCGGCGAAGCGTCGTGAGGTCGAGCAGCGCGAGCACCGCGCCCCCTCCGCCCGGCAGCGGCCGCGCCGTCAGGAGCAGCGTGCGGCCGCCGATGGAGAGCTCCACGCCGTCGGTCGCCTCGCCGGCGAGCGCGCCCGCCAGGGCGTCGCGCAGCGTGCGGTCGCGTGTGACCAGCTCCGCCGCGAAGGGCGTCGGGCGGTCGATCGCGAGGAGCTGTCGCGCGCTGGCGTTGACGCGGACCACGGTGCCGCGCGCGTCGGCGGCGAGCACGCCCTCGTTGAGCGAATCGACGAGCGCCGTCATCAGGGCATCGTTCCGCTCGAGCGCCTCGAGCCGCGCCGCGAGCTGCTCGGCCATGCGGTGGAGCGCCTCGGCGAGGTCGCCGATCTCTCCGGGGGCGGCGAGGCTCGGCCGGCGCATGAGATCCCCGCCGGCGATCGCGCGGGCGACAGCGCTCAGCTCGGTCACCGGCCGCGAGACGCTGCGCGAGAAGAGCCACGCGAGGAGGAGCGCCGCGACCGTGGCGGCGGCGCCCGCGACGAGCACCTGCCGGCGTGCATCGGCGACGATGCGGCCGACCGTCGCCGTGCCGACCGCGACGCGCGCCGTGCCTAACGGCGCGCGGACCGCGACATACAGCTCGTCGTCGCCCCGCGACGGGCTCGCCCGCTGCGAGCGGCCGACCCCGCTCCGCCGCGCGTCGACGATCTCCGGCCGCGTGGAATGATTCTCCAGCCTCCCGAGATCCGACTCCGGAAAGTCGGAGTCGCCGAGCACCTGCCCGGTGGAATCCACGAGCGTGACACGATGCCCGAGAATCGCGCCAAGGCTGTCGGCGAGCGCGTCGGCGCCGGAGCGCATCGTCCAGCGCGCCGCGACGACGCGCGCTTCCCGCTCCAGCTCGTCCGTCGTCTGCGTGTAGAGCCGGGTCCGGAGTCGCTCGCTCGCCAGCGCGACCATGAACAGCACCAGCACCCCGATCACGACCAGCGAGCCGACCAGCAGCCGTTGCGCGAGCCTCACGGTCTCGCCGGGTTGCGTTGCGGCGCGTTCAGCCGGTATCCAAACCCCCGCACGGTCTCGATCAGCGTGCCGGCCGCGCCGAGCTTGGTGCGCAGTCGCTGCACGTGCATGTCGACGGTGCGCGTCTGGATGTCGGGCGCCGCTTCCCACACCGTCTCCAGCAGATGCGACCGCGACTGCACGCGACCACGGCGCTCGGCGAGCGTGAGCAGCAGCTTGTACTCCGTCGCCGTCAGGTCGATCTCCGAGCCGTCCACCGTCACGCGATGCGCGCCGCGGTCGATGCGCAGCGGCCCGATGACGAGCGCGTCACCGCTTCCTCCCGACGGCGCGAGGCCCGTGCGCCGGAGGATCGCCGCCACGCGCAGCACCAGCTCCTGCGGGCTGAACGGCTTCGTCAGGTAGTCGTCGGCGCCTAACGACAGCCCGCGGATCCGGTCTTCCTCGTCGCGGCGCGCCGTGAGCATGAGCACCGGCACGTCGCGCGTGTTCGCTTCGCCGCGCAGTCGCTCGAGGACCTCGTAGCCCGACAGGCCCGGGAGCATCAGGTCGAGCACGATCAGCGCCGGCTCCTCCTCGCGGGCGCTCGCCAGGGCGTCGTTCCCGTTGGCGGCCGTCGAGACGCGGTATCCCGCCTTCGCGAGGTGATAGGCGACCAGCGCGCAGATATCCGGCTCGTCGTCGACGACGAGCACCCGCTCGCCCGCGCCCGGCCCGGCCGAAGGCGTCGTCACGCGCGCTCTGCCGCGACGCGGCCGCGAATCTTCGCGACGAGCATCTCGATCGCCACCTCGTTGTGGCCCCCGCGCGGCACGATGACGTCCGCGTAGCGCTTGCTCGGCTCGACGAACTGCAGATGCATCGGCTGCACGGTGGAGAGATACTGCTCGAGGATCTCGTCGAGCGGACGCCCGCGCTCGGCGATGTCGCGCCGGATCCGGCGGATGAGCCGGATGTCGGCGTCGGCGTCCACGAAAACCTTCACGTCGCAGAGCGTGCGCACGCGCTCGTCGGCGAAGAGCAGGATCCCGTCGATGACGACGACCAGCCCCGGCTCGATGCGCTCGGTTCGCGCCGTGCGCGTGTGGGTGACGAAATCATAGATCGGCTTCTCGATCGGCCGGCCGGCGCGCAGCTCCGCGAGGTGACGCACGAGCAGGTCGATGTCCAGCGCCTCCGGGTGATCCCAGTTCACGCGGCGGCGCTCCTCCATCGGCAGGTGCGAGAAGTTCCGATAGTACGCGTCCATGTCGATGAAGGCGACGTCGGGCGCCGCGAGCGAGCCGGCGATCCGACGCGCCACCGTCGACTTTCCCGACCCCGACCCGCCCGCGATCCCGACGATCAGCGACACCGGCCACCCGCGGTTCGGGTGGACACCCAAAGCTCATGTTCACGGCCGCGATCCGGGAGCGCCACGGTTGTCACGATTCGGTATCGGTGATGGTGAAGAAGTCGGTCGCGGTGCAAGCTCGCCACTCGCGGCGGACGCGTCAACGCGCACTCCCATGCCCAAGTTGCGGCCGCTAGCTTGGTTGGATGCGACCCACAGTTTCACGCTGGATCCTCGCCGCGACCGCGGCGGCCGGCTGCACCAGCACACCGGCTCCCGCACCGACCCCTGCCACGCCCCCCGTCGCCGCGAGCGCCGCCTGCGGCGATACGACCTCCCTCGTAATCGCGACCACGACCGACGTCCACGGGCGCCTGCGCGGATGGGACTACGAGCTGAATCGCGCCGACTCGGCGCGCGGCCTCACGCGCGCGGCGACGATCGTCGACTCGATCCGCGGCGCGAATCCGGAGCACGTCCTCCTCCTCGACGCGGGGGACCTGCTGCAGGGCAACATGCTCGCGTACGTCGCGGCGCGCGTCTCGCGCGACTCCGTCGTCCCGATCGTCGCCGCGATGAACGTCATGCGCTACGACGCCGCGGCCATCGGCAATCACGAGTACAACTACGGCGTCCCCTATCTCGACCGCGCGGTGTCGCAGGCGCGCTTCCCATTCCTCTCCGCGAACACCTACCGGATGGACGGCACGCACGCCTACCGTCCCTTCACGATCGTCGAGCGCGCGGGTGTTCGCGTCGGGATCGTCGGCGCGACTACCCCCGGCGTGATGGTGTGGGACCGCGACAACGTCGCGGGCCGGGTGCGCCTCGGCGACATCGTCCCCGCGGTCCGGGCCGCCGCGGACTCCGCGCGGCTCGCCGGCGCGGAGATCGTCGTCGTCACCGTGCATTCGGGACTCGACGAGCCATCGAGCTACGACACCGCCGCGACCGGGCTGCCGAGCGAGAACGTCGCGGCGCGCCTCGCCCGCGAGGTGCCGGGACTGGCACTCGTCGTGTACGGCCACTCGCACAAGCAGAACGCCGGCCAGATGATCGGCGAGACACGTGTCGTCCAGGCGAAGAACTGGGCGGGGAGCGTCGCGTGGGCTACCCTCCCCGTCACGCGCTGCGGCGGCGCTGCGCACGTCGTCACCGCTGCCGAGCAGAGCGGGATCGTCCCCGTCGCCGGCCACGCGGAGCAGGGAGCCGTGCTCGCCGCGACCGACGCGCTCCACAAGGCGACCGTCGAATACGTCACCGCGCCCCTCGGCACCACGCCGGTCGCCTGGACCGGCGACTCCGCACGCGTGCGCGACACGCCGATCGTCGACTTCGTCCTCGAGGTGATGCGCGCGACCGCGCGCACCGACCTCGCCGCGGGCTCGGCTTTCACCTTCGCGGGTTTCGACAGCGGCGCGATCAGCATCGCCGATCTCGCGCGCATCTACCCGTACGACAACACCCTGCGCGCGGTGAAGATCTCCGGGGCGCAGCTCCGCGCCTACCTCGAGCAGGCGGCGCGCTACTACGGGACGCTTGGCGACAGCACGCAGCCCGTCACCGATCCGAACATCCCCGGGTACAACTTCGACATCGTCGCCGGTGCCGACTACGTGCTCGATCTCTCGCGGCCGAAGGGCTCGCGCGTGACCTCGCTCCGCGTCAACGGTCGCGAGGTGCAGCCCGCGGATAGCTTTACGATCGCGCTGAACAACTATCGCCAGACGGGCGGGGGCGGCTACTCGATGATCTCGGGCGCCCCGGTGACTTACGAAGGAACGGACGAGATCCGCGTCCTTCTCGAGCGCGAGGTGCGCCGCCGGGGCACCATCCGGCCGAGCGACTATTTCCGGCAGAACTGGCGCATCGAGCCGGCAGCGGCGGTCGCGCGTGCGTATGATGCGATGCATCGCGCCGCCGCCGACCGCGACGGCACGCGCCGCGCGGCGAGCTGGGTGCCGCGTCCCGCGAACGAGCGCTACATCCGCATCATCTCGACGAACGACGTCCACGGCGCGCTCGAGCCGCGCCCCGACGCGAAGGGCGCCCGGCGCGGCGGCCTCGCCTACGTCGCGACCGCCATCAAGGAAGCTGCCGCCGACTGCAAGGCGCCGCGCTGCGCCACGCTCATCCTCGATGGCGGCGACGAGTGGCAGGGAACCCCAGCGTCGAATCTCGCGCACGGACGGCCGGGCGTGGGAATCTTCGAGCGCATCGGCACCGCTGCGTCGGCGCTCGGCAACCACGAGTTCGACTGGGGGATCGACACGCTGCGCGCGCGCATGCGCGAAGCGCGCTACGGGATCCTCGGCGCCAACGTGCGCGACACAGCCGGCAACGACGTCCGCTGGATTCGCGACGACACGATCGTCACCCGCGGTGGCTACAAGGTCGGGATCATCGGACTCTCCACGACGAGCACGCCGCGGACGACGCGCGCCGCGAACGTCGCGGGGCTGCGCTTCCTCGACGAAGCCCCGGTGGTGGACTCGCTCAATCGCCGCCTGCGGGCGCGCGGCGCGCAGCTCGTCGTGGTGATCGCCCACGCCGGGGCCTTCTGTGACAGCACGGGGGCGAGCGACTGCAAGGGCGAGATCGTCGATCTCGCGAACGAGCTGACGCAGCCCGTCGACGCGATCGTGTCCGGGCACACCCACACCCGCGTCGACGCCGTCGTCAACGGGATGCCGATCATCCAGGCCCGCTCGAGCGGCGAAGCGATCGCATGGGCGGACGTCTATCCGTCGCTGCTTGGCCGGGCCGACACCGCGACCGGCCACGTGCGGGAGGTGTATGCCGATTCGCTCCAGGCCGACGTCGCGGTCGCGGCGCTCGTGAAACGCGCGGTGGCCGCGGTCCGTCTGCGCATGGCGCAGCAGGTCGCGACCGTCGCGACCACGATGACGCGATCGGGAGCGCAGTACCCGCTCGGCAATCTCGTCGCCGACGCGCAGAGGTGGGCGGCGAAGTCGGACGTCGCCGTGATGAACAACGGCGGCATCCGCGCCGACCTTCGCGCCGGCGTCGTCACCTTCGGTGATCTCTTCGAGGTGCAGCCGTTCGCGAACACGCTCGTGCGCTACACCGTGAATGGGGCGGTGCTCCGCCGTTACGTCGAGCGCATCGTCGCGAAGAAGCTCAACGCTCACGTGAGTGGCCTCGTCGTGCGCTACGACTCGTCGCGCCCCGCCGACGCGCGCATCGTCGCGCTCACGCTATCCGACGGGACGACTGTCTCCGACAGCGGGACGTATACTCTGACGATGAACGATTTCATGTCCACCGGCGGCGACGGACTCTCGCTCGGCGCCAACGCCATGAAGGTCGAGAATCTCGAGATCGTCGATCTCGACGCGCTCGTCGGCTACCTGCGCAGCCGCAAGGGGGCCGTCGCCGCTCCCGAGGGGGCGCGGATCGTCGACGTCGCCCCGGCGGTGTCGCAGTGAGGCGCGCGCGACGCGAAGGAGCTCGGCGCTGATGCCCCGCGTCGATCGCGAGCTGCTCCGCCGGCTTCCCAAGGCGGAGCTGCACTGCCATCTCGATGGATCGGTGCGCCCCGCAACGCTTCTCGAGCTGGCGCGCGAGCAGGGCGTCACGATGCCCGCGCAGACACCCGAGGCGCTGCGTGAGTTCATGATCGTCCGCGACGCGCACAACCTCGAGGAGTATCTGGCCCGCTTCGAGATCACGCTCTCCGTGATGCAGACGGCTGCGTCGCTCGAGCGCACGGCCTACGAGCTCGCCGAGGACGCGGCCGCCGAGGGCGTGCGCTACATCGAGGTGCGCTACGCGCCGGTGCTCAACGTCCGCGGCGGGCTCTCGCTCGGCGCCGCGGTCGAGGCGCCGCTGCGCGGCCTCGCCCGCGCCGAGCGCGATCACGGGATCGTCGGACGGGTGATCGTCTGCGGGCTGCGCAACATGTCGCCCGACGTGTCGCTCGAGCTCGCGCGCCTCGCGGTCGCCTATCGCAAGCAGGGCGTCGTCGGCTTCGATCTCGCCGGCGGTGAGCTCGGCAACCCGGCGACGCTGCACGCGAAAGCGTTCGAGCATGCGCGCTGCAACGACCTCGCCTGCACCTGCCACGCGGGTGAAGGCGCGGGCGCGGACTCGGTGCGCCAGGCCGTGCACGTCTGCTGCGCGAGCCGGCTCGGGCACGCGACGCGACTCATCGAGGACGAGTCGCTCACGGAGTACGTGAACGATCGCCGCATCGCGCTCGAGATCTGCCTGACGAGCAACGTGCAGACGCGCGCGACCGACTCGTACGAGACGCACCCGCTGCGCCGGTACTACGAGCGCGGGCTCAACGTGGTGCTCAACACGGACAACAGGCTGATGAGCGGCGTCACCCTCGTCGACGAGTACGAGCACGCGACGAGGCTCGGCTTCGAGTTCGACGACCTCGCGCGGATGGCGCTCAACGGATTCGAGAGCAGCTTCCTCCCCTTCGAGGAGCGCCGCGTGCTCGTCGAGCGGGCGCGCGCGGAGATCGCCGCGCTGCGAGCGGCCCCGTGAGCGCCGCGACTCCCCCCGCCTCCGCTGCCGCCGCCCGCGCCGCGGCGGATACGCTCGGCGACCGCCTCGCGCTCGGCGGCGCGCCGGTCGCCGCGATCGTGCTCGGCTCCGGGCTCGGCAAACTCGCCGAGCGCATCGAGGATGCGCGCCGGGTCCCGTTCAGGGAGGTTCCCGGCTTTCCCGCCGCGACGGTACACGGCCACGCTGGCCAGCTCATCTCGGGTCGTCTCGCGGGACGACCGGTGCTCGCGCTCGCGGGTCGCTTCCACATGTACGAGGGACATCCCGCCCGCGTCGCCGGCTATTCCGTGCGCGTCCTGCACGCGCTCGGCGCTCGCACGCTCTTCGTGTCGAACGCCGCGGGCGGCGTGAACCGGACCTTCCAGGCGGGTGACCTGATGGTCATCGCCGACCACATCAACCTGATGTGGCGCAATCCGCTCGAGGGCCCGCTGGAGCCCGGCGACGTCCGCTTCCCCGACATGTCCGATCCCTACGATCGCGAGCTGCGTGCGAAGCTGCATGACGCCGCGCGGGGCGTCGGGATCGCGCTGCGCGACGGGGTCTACGCGGGACTGCTCGGCCCCGCGTACGAGACGCCGGCCGAGGTGCGGATGCTCGAGCGGATGGGAGCGGACGCGGTGGGAATGTCCACCGTACCGGAGACGATCGTCGCGCGGGCGCTCGGCGTCCGCGTCGCCGGCGTCAGCTGCATCACCAATCTCGCGTGCGGGCTGTCGATGCACCCGCTCTCGCACGAGGAAGTGATCGAGACGACGACGCGCGTCGCGCGCGATTTCGAGAACCTCGTCGCCGCCTGGGTCGCCGCGCTCTGACGGCGACCCGGGCGCGCGACGCGCTGCCTAACGCAGGATGTCCTCGAGGATCGCGACGCCTTCCGCGAGCTCGTCGCGCGTCGCCACGAGGGGAGGGAGGAGTCGCACCGTGTGCTCCCCGGCCGAGCAGACGAGCAGCCCCGCCTCCATCGCCGCGCTGACGACCTGCGCCGCGGGGATGGTGACGTCGAAGCCCCACATGTAGCCGATGCCGCGGGCGGCGCGCACCGAAGGCAGCCGCTGCGCCATCGACGTCAGCTGGCTTCCCAGCCACGCCCCGTTCGAGCGCACCGCGTCGAGCAGGTCGGGATCCGACAGCCGCTCCACGACGTAGTTCGCGACGCTCGACACGAAGGGACCCCCGCCGAAGGTCGTCGCGTGGTCGCCCGGCTTGATGGTCGCCGCGATCTCCTCCGAGAGGAGCACGGCGCCCATCGGCAGCCCGCCGGCGAGCGGCTTCGCGAGCGTCAGCATGTCGGGCTCCACGCCCGCCTGCTCGTACGCGAAGAAGGTTCCCGTGCGACCGAGGCCGCACTGCACCTCGTCGAAGATCAGCGCGACGCCGTGCGCGCGCGTGAGCTGGCGCAGCGCGCGCAGGAACTCCGGCGCGAGCACGCGCACACCTCCCTCGCCCTGCACCGGCTCCGCGATCACCGCGGCAACGGTGCCGCCGAGCAGGGCGCCCTCGATCGCGTCGATGTCCCGCTCGACGATCGAGATCCCGGGCGCGAGGGGGCGGAACGGGGCGCGATAGGCGGGGCGATCCGTCGCCGCGAGGGACCCGAAGAGCCGCCCGTGGAAGCTGCCACGCAGCGCGAGGATCTCCACCGCCGACGCGTCGCGCGTGGTGCGGCTCCAGCGGCGCGCGAACTTGAACGTCGCCTCGTTCGCCTCCGCTCCCGAGTTGCAGAAGAACACGTTGGACGCGAACGACTTCGACACGAGCGCGTCGGCAAGCGTTCGTCCCGGCGCCGTCGAGTAGAGGTTCGAGACGTGGATGAGCCCCTCCGCCGCCGAGCGCATCACGTCGACGAGCCCCGGATCGCCGTAGCCGAGGGCGTTGACCGCGATCCCGCTCGTGAAGTCGAGATACGAGCGACCCTCCGCGTCGGTCAGGCGCACCCCCGAGCCGCTCACGATCTCGAGCGGAAGGCGCCGGTAGACGGGAAGAAGCGCGTCGGTGCTGACAGGTGCAATCGCGGTCATGACTCCTCTCCGTGGAGCGTCAGTGTCGTGCCCAGCGTGGGGTCGGCGATCGCTTCGCTCCCGCCGATGCGAACCCGCGCCGTTCCTGCGGCGAGCGCGCCCAGCGCGCTCGCGACCTTCACCGCCATCCCCCCTTCGGCTACACCCGAAGCGAGGAGTGCCGCGGCGTCCGCGGCGTCGAGCTGGGACAGCGTCGCTCCGTCGCGCTTCACTCCGGGCACGTCGGTCACGAAGAACAGCTCGGTCGCGCCCAGCGCCTCGGCGATCGCCGCCGCCGCGTCGTCGCCGTTGACGTTCAGCGCGCCCGATTCACCGTCCGGAGGCGCCGCGAGTGGTGCGATCACCGGCAGATAGCCCGCGCCGAGCAGCAGCCGGACGAGGTCCGGCCGCACCGACCGCGGGCGGCCGACCTGGCCGAGCTCGGAGTCGAAGCGCGCCGCGCGCAGCATCGCCGCGTCCTCGCCGGACACGCCGACCGCCGGCACGCCGGCGGCGTTGAACGCGGCGACGAGCCGCTTGTTCGCCGCCCCCGAGAGCGCCATCCGCACCGTGTCGATGTCCTCGGCGCTCGTGACGCGCCGACCGCCGACGAAGCGGGGCGTCGCGCCTAACGCGCGCTGCAGCCGGTCGATCTCCGCCGCGCCGCCGTGCACGATGCAGAGCGTGCCCGGGGCAGCGTGCCACGCCGCGACGATCCGCTCGACGAGCAGGGGGTCTTCCTGCGCCCGGCCGCCGACCTTCACGACGCGCAGCGACGTCGCGCCCGCTGGTGCGCTCCGCGGCTTCCGCCGCACCGCTGCTTCGCTCATCGCGGAAGCCCCGCGCACTCGTCGAGGCCGAGCATCACGTTCGCGTTCTGCACCGCCTGACCGCCCGCGCCCTTCAGCAGGTTGTCGATCGCCGAGAGGATGATCAGCGTCGGGCGGCGCGAGTTGGCGGCGGCGGTCACGTAGACGCGCGCCACGTTGCGCCCGACGACGTCGCGCAGCGCCGGCGGCGCGTCCGCGACCTCGACGAACGGCTCCCCCGCGTAGTGCGCGCGCCAGAGCGCCGCGGGATCGGCGATGGGCTCCGCGACCTGAACCGTCACCGTCGCGAGGATCCCGCGCGCGACCGGGAGCAGGTGCGGAGTGAAGATCAGGTCCGCGTCCGCGCCGTGCCGGGCGACGACCGCCTGGAGCTCTGCGACGTGCCGGTGCGCGTTCCCGACGCCGTACGCACGGTAATTCTCCGTGACCTCGGCGAACAACAGCTCGCGCTTCGGCGAGGCCCCGGCCCCGGTGACACCGCTCGCCGCGGTCGCGGCGATGGCGGCGCCCGGCGCGATCAGCCCGCGGCGGAGCAGGGGAGCGATCGCAAGCAGCACCGCCGTCGGGTAGCAGCCGGGGTTCGCGACGACGGGCGCGTCCCGCAGCTCCTCGCGCGCGAGCTCGGTGAGTCCGTACGGGATCCCCGGCGCGCCCGAGCCCGGCCGGAGATCGGCCGAGAGATCGACGACGCGTGCCCCAGCCTCGCGCGCGCGCGAAACCCAGGGCGCCGAGACGCCGTGCGGCAGCGCGCTGAAGACGACGCCCGCCTCGTCGAGCGGCGCCTCCTCGAGCGCGAGCACCGGCACCGCGCGCGAGCTCCCCTCGGGGCGCAGCTCGCCGCGAGCCCGCGCGGTCGCGAAACGGAGGTCGAAGCCGGGGTGACGGTCGAGCAGCGCGCAGAGCGTGCTCCCCGCGTACCCGGTGCCGCCAAGGACGGCGACAGGAATTTTATTCACCAGGAATGCATAATAATTATGCAGCCCCGCGTCAACGGGTGCCCTTTCGCCGGGCTCGCTGGCGCGCTAAGCTGGGGGCCTCACGCCACCGACCGCATGACGACAGCCAAGCGCGATCGCCAGAACGCCATCCTCGAGATGGTCCGGACTCACCCTGTCGACAGCCAGGAGGAGCTGCGCCGCCTGCTCCGCCAGCGCGGCTGGGACGTCACGCAGGCGACGCTCTCGCGCGACCTGCGCGAGCTCCGGCTCGCGCGCGTCCCGACGCCGGACGGCCCGCGCTATCTCGCCGCCGGCGCCTCGCCGGGCGGCGACGGAGGCGCGGCCGCCGTCGAGGGACTGCTGCCGAGCCTCGTGCTCTCCGTCGACGGCGTCGGCGAGCTGCTCGTCGTCCGCACCGTCGTCGGGGGCGCGCAGCCGGTCGCCGCCGCGCTCGATCGCGAGGGGTGGCCGGAGGTCCTCGGCACCCTCGGCGGCGACGACACCGTCCTCCTCATCTGCCGCTCCGGCGCGGCCCGCGACCGCATCGCCCGCCGCATCCGCGACCTCGCCGGTCGCTGACCCAATCCGGGCCGCACCGGCCCTGTTCGAGCCCTCCCGGCGGATTGACGCCGCCCCTCGGTCTGATTATATATGCATGGCGGCAGTATAATCATTCCCTAGTTGACCGGAGCGGCCATGTCCTCGCCCCTCGTCGTCCTCGCCTATTCGGGCGGACTCGACACCTCGATCATCGTCCCCTGGCTGCGCGAGAACTACAACGCGCGCGTCGTCTGCGTCGCCGGCGACGTCGGGCAGGGTGAGGAGCTCGAGGGCATCCGCGCCAAGGCACTCGCCTCCGGTGCCGAGGAGTGCTACATCGAGGACCTCCGCGAGACTCTGGTCAGCGAGTACATCTGGCCGATGGTTCGCGCCGGCGCGATCTACAACCGCCGCTACCTCCTCGGCACCTCGATCGCGCGCCCGCTCATCGCGAAGCGCCAGGTCGAGGTCGCGAAGATGATCGGTGCCGACGCGCTCGCCCACGGCTGCACCGGCAAGGGCAACGACCAGGTGCGATTCGAGCTCACCTACGCGGCGCTCGCGCCGGAGCTCCCCGTCATCGCGCCCTGGCGCGAGTGGGACATCCGCAGTCGCGAGGACGCGATCGCCTACGCCGAGGCGCGCGGCATCCCCGTCACCGCGACGCGCGAGAAGATCTTCTCGCGCGACCGGAACATCTGGCACCTCTCGCACGAGGGCGGATCCCTCGAGGATCCGGGACTCGAGCCCCCGCGCGACCTCTTCCAGCTCACCGCCCACGCCGACGAGGCGCCCGCGGCGAGCGAGGTCGTCGCCATCGGCTTCTCGCGCGGCACGCCGGTCAGCGTCAACGGAAAGGCGATGTCGCCCGTCGCGATCCTGCAGACGCTGAACGCCATCGGCGCGAAGCACGGCGTCGGGCGCATCGATCTCGTCGAGGACCGCCTCGTCGGGATGAAGTCGCGCGGCGTCTACGAGACCCCGGGCGGCACCCTCATCTACGCGGCGCACTCCGAGCTCGAGCAGCTCGTCCTCGACCGGCGTACCCTCGCCGCGAAGGACATCATCGCGCCGCGCTACGCCGACCTCGTGTACGAGGGCCGCTGGTGGTCCACCGAGCGTGAGGCGTACGATGCCTTCGTCGAGGCGACGCAGCAGAACGTCACCGGTGTCGTCGCGCTCCGGCTGCGGCAGGGCGCCGTGCAGGTCGCCGGCCGCTCCAGCGAGCACGCGCTGTACGACGAGCGCTTCGTCACCTTCGGCGAGGACGACGTCTACCAGCAGAGCGACGCGGCGGGCTTCATCCGCCTCTTCGCGCTCCCGACGCGCGTCCGCGCGCTGAAGGACCAGGAGGCCGCCGCGCGCCATCAGGCCGCGGCGAGCGTCGGCGACCGTGCCGCGCCCGTCGAGGCGGAGGTGGGGGCGTGACGGCGCCCCGTCAGGCGACGCGCGCCGACGAGCGCTCGCACAAGCTCTGGGGCGGTCGCTTCGCAGGGAGCGCCTCGCGCGAGTTCGAGGCGCTCAACAACTCGCTCGCCGTCGACGCGCGCCTCTGGCCCTTCGACATCCAGGGCTCCAAGGCGTGGGCGATCGGCCTCTGGCACGCGGGCGTCCTCACGCTCGACGAGAGCGATCGCATCGTCGCCGGTCTGGACGCCGTCGGTCGCCGTCTCGCCGACGGAGTCACCGCGCTCCCATCCGACGAGGACGTGCACACCCTCATCGACCGGCTCCTCCACGCCGAGATCGGCGAGGTCGCCTCGAAGCTGCACACGGGGCGCAGCCGCAACGATCAGGTGGCGACCGCCACGCGGCTCTGGACGATGGACGCCTGCCGCCGCGTGGACGCCGCGCTGCGCGACCTGCAGCGCGCCCTCCTCGAGCGCGCCGAGTCGAACGTCGGCACCCTCATGCCGGGCTACACGCACATGCAGCGCGCCCAGCCGGTGAGCGTCGCGCACTGGCTGCTCGCCCACTTCTGGCCGCTCGAGCGCGACCGCACGCGCATCGCGCACGCCCTCGCCGGCGCCAGCGTCCTGCCGTTAGGCAGCGGCGCGCTCGCCGGCTCCGGCTTCCCGGTCTCGCGTGCCCTCCTCCAGGGTACCCTCGGCTTCTCCGACCGCGCGCGCAACAGCATCGACGCGGTGAGCGACCGCGACTTCGTCGCCGAGCTGCTCTTCGCGCTCGCCCTCAACGCCACGCACGTCTCGCGGATGGCCGAGGACCTCATCATCTACGGCACCAGCGAGTTCGGCTTCGTGCGCTTCGGCGACGCCTTCTCCAGCGGCTCGAGCATGATGCCGCAGAAGCGGAATCCCGACGCGCTCGAGCTGGCGCGCGCCGCGGCCGCGCGCCGGCTCGGCGACCTCACGAGCATGCTCGCGCTGCTCAAGGGGCTTCCCTCGGGATACAACAAGGATCTGCAGGAGGACAAGGCGATCCTCTTCAACGCGGTCGATGCGGCGCTGCTCGTCATCCCCGCCGTCGCCGGTACGGTGCGCGACCTCCGCTTCCAGGGAAATCGCATGTCCGCCGCCGTCGATCCGTCGATGATGGCGACCGATCTCGCCGACTTCCTCGTCGAGCACGGCGCCACCTTCCGCGAGGCCCACGCCGTCGTCGGAAGCCTCGCCCGTCGCGCCGAGGAGCAGGAAGTTCCGCTCAGCGGTCTTCCGGCCGCGGCCTATCGCGAAGCGCATCCCGCGCTCGGTGAGGACGCGCGCGAGGCGCTCGATCCGCGCCGCTCGGTGGCGCGCCGCGAAGTGGACTGCGGCACCGGTCCGCGCGCGGTCGCCGAGCAGCTGGCGGCGGCGAGGGCGGCGGTGCGCGCGTAGCGATCGGGGGTCGGGGGTCAGCGCTGACCCCCGACCCCCGACCCCCGACCCCTTCCTCAGTTTCCGCTCCTCTGAACCGGCGACGGCGGGAGCGACTTCAGTCGCGACACGAACTGGTGATAGAGCTGCGTGTCCTTCGTCAGCGAGCGAAGGATCGCAGGATCGTACTTGTTGATCGCCGCCTGCGTCGCGGAGATGCGATCCTCCTCCATCGGGTGCGACGCGAACCAGCTCGAGACCGCGTCCGGCTTCGCCTTCCGCTCGTCGAGCAGCTTCTGGAAGAGGCTCGGCATCCCCTCGGGGCTGATCCCCGCGCGGACCACGTTCTTGATCCCTTCCTGGTCCGCTTCCGCCTCGTCCTGCCGGCTGAACTTCGCGAACACCGCCGCGCCGCCGATGTTGATCGCGGCCGCGGCCGCCTGGCTGTTGCAGACGCTCGTCAGCACGCAGGCCACGTTCACGCCGAGGCTCGCCGCGTTCTGCTTCTCCATCTGCTTCACCGAGTGGCGCCTCACGACGTGGCCGATCTCGTGGCCCATCGCACCCGCCAGCTCGTCCATCCGGTCGGTGCGCTCGATCAGACCGCGGTTCACGTAGATGTAGCCGCCCGGGACGGCGAACGCGTTCACCTCGGGACTGTCCACGATGTAGAAGTGCCAGTCGAGGTCGCGCGCGTCGGCGAGCTTCGCGATGGAGTCGCCGAGTACGTTGATGTAGCGGTTCAGCTCCGCGTCCTGGACGATCGGTAGCTGAGCGTTGATCTCCTGGGCATATTGCTGCCCCATCTGCACTTCCTGCTGCTGCGAGATCGCGCAGCCGGCAAGTGTGAAGGCCAGCGCGAGCCCGGCGAATCCGTTGCGTCGCATGCGTTCTCCCTTCGTTGTGAGAGCGAGTGACGTCATGGCAAGACCCATTCCATGCCCCGCGACTCTAAGACATTGAAGCTGCTTACCTTAGCGCGTGACCTGCGCCGACGGAAGGCGCGCGAGCGAGCGGGCCTCTTCGTCGCCGAAGGGGTGCGCTCCGTCGAGGAGCTTCTTCGCTCTCCGCTCCGCATTCGTGGCGCGCTCGTCGCCCCGCAGCTCGCCGACGCGCCGCGCGGGGCGTCCCTTCTCGCGACCCTCGCCCGCCGCACCGACGTCGAGAGCGTCGAGCTCTCCGAGCGCGAGTTCTCCTCCGCCGCCGAGACGGAGTCTCCGCAGGGCGTTCTCGCCATCGCCGAGATCCCCGAACGTTCCCTCGACACCTTCACCGGCGTCTCGCCGCTGACCCTGCTCGTGCTCGACGCGGTGCAGGATCCCGGCAACGTGGGCACCATCATCCGGACGGCCGCCGCGCTCGGCGCATCGGCGACCGTCGCCCTGCCGGGGACAGTTGACCTCTGGAACGCCAAGGTCGTCCGTAGCGGGATGGGTGCCCACTTCAATCATCCCGCCTTCCATTGTACCGCCGAAGCGCTGGCGTCGTTCCTCGACACGACCGGCACCGAGCTCTGGGGCGCGGACGCGCGTGGTGAGACGATCGGCGCCCGCCCGCGGCCGGCTCGTCTCGCGCTCGCCGTCGGGAACGAAGGGGGTGGGCTCACCGATGCCACCCGCGAGCGGGCCTCGACGCTCGTCGCGCTCCCGATCGCGCCCGATGTCGAGTCGCTGAACGTCGCGGTCGCCGCCGGGATCCTCCTCTACGCTCTCCGCTCCTAGATGCGCGGTCTCATCCTGGCCTACGCGGCCTTCGTCGGCGCCTGCGTCGGCTCCTTCCTCAACGTCTGCATCACGCGCTGGCCCGAGAAGCTCTCCGTGGTGCGTCCGCGCTCGCGCTGCCCGCGCTGCGAGCGGGGGATCGCGTGGTACGACAACATCCCGATCGTGAGCTGGCTCGTTCTCCGCGGACGCTGCCGTGGCTGCGGGCTCCCGATCTCGGTGCTCTATCCGAGCGTCGAGCTGGTGACGGCGCTGATCTGGCTCGCGAGCGCGTGGTGGTTCGGCGCGACCTTCCTCGGGCTGCGCGTCGCGATCTTCGCGACATTGCTGCTGGGCGTCGCCGTCACCGATCTCCGGACGTACACGATCCCCGACGGCTTCACCGTCACGGGCCTGCTCTTCCTTCTCGTCGCGTCGTTCGTCGGCCTCTTTTTCGGCGCGCAGGATCCGTTCGTGGGGCCGATGGGCGCGCTGCTCGGCGCCTGCACGGGTGCGGGCGCGATCGCGATCATCGGATGGCTCGGAGAGGTGGCACTGAAGCGCGAGGCGATGGGCTTCGGCGACGTCACGTTGATGGCGTTCATCGGCGCCGCGATCGGCCCCGAGCTCTCGCTGCTCACCGTCTTCGTCGGCGCGACGCTGGGAGCGGTTGCGTTTCTCGCGCTCGTGCTCCCGGTGGCGAAGCTGCGCAGGCGCGAGATGCCCCAGGTGCCGTTCGGGGTGTTCCTTGCGCCCGCGGCGCTCGTTACGCTTCTCTATGGCCGCCGCATGATCGAGCTCTACCTCGCGTATCTCGCCGGCGCCTAGACGCCTCGAACCCGATCGACTTCATGCGCCGCACGCCGCTCCTCCGCTGCACCCTCGTCGCGCTCGTCACGACCCTCGCCTGCCGCGGCGGCGACGCCGGCGCCGGTGGGCCCTACGCGCGCGAGGTCGCGGACGCGATTCCGCGAATCGAGGCGGCGACGAAGCTGAAGTTCAAGACTCCGCCCAAGGTCGAGGAGCGGAGCAAGGAGCAGGTGCGCGCCTTCCTCGAGAAGCAGTTCGACGAGCAGGCGCCGGCGGCGCAGATGGCCGGCGAGGAGAAGGCGCTGCAGCTCCTCGGGCTCGTGCCCGACACGATGCACCTTCGCCCGTTCATGCTCGATCTTCTCACCGAGCAGATCGTCGGGTACTACGACCCGAAGCCGAAGGTCCTGTACGTAGTGAAGGGCGCCAACCAGGATCTCGTCAACGTCACCGTGACGCACGAGCTGGTGCACGCGCTCCAGGACCAGTACGTGAACCTCGACTCGATCCAGCAGGCGAACGACGACGACTCCGATCGGAAGCTCGCCGCCGCCGCGCTCATCGAGGGTCACGCGACGTACGAGCAGCTGCAGATCTCGACGGGCGGCACCTTCGATCCCGAGCGGCTCGGCGGATGGGCGGGGATTCGTCAGGCGCTGCGGCAGCAGCAGGCGCAGCTCCCGAAGTTCTCGGCCGCGCCGCTCTACGTGCAGGAGACGCTGCTCTTCCCGTATCTCAGCGGCGCCGAGTTCGTGCGGCGCGCGCACGAGCGCGACTCCACTGTCTCGCCGCTGGCGCGCTTCCCGGTCTCGACGGAGCAGGTGATGTTTCCCGCGGCGTTCGAGTCGAACCCGCCCGACATGCCGACCGCGGTGACGCTGCCCGCGCCGCGCGGGATGACGCGCGTCCATGACGACGTGCTCGGCGAGTTCGGGGCGCGGCTCTTCCTCTACGAGCACAACCACGATCAGGCCGCGGCGATCCGCGGGGCAGCCGGCTGGGACGGCGATCGCTACATGGTCGTTCACGACCCGCGCGGCGACGGGATCGTGTGGCTGACGGTGTGGGATACGCCCCTCGACGCGGGGGAGTTCGCCGACGCGGTGAAGCAGGGGATCAAGCGGCGCTTCGGGGGCCCGCGCGAGACGACCGTCGCCGGTGGAAGCGAGTTCGCCGCCGGCGCGCGAGTCGTTCGCGTCACCGGCGGCGAGATCGGGGGCCGCACCTGCGTGTTGTACGTCGACGTTCCCGCGGGCTCACCGCGCGACGTCGTCGACCTTTCCGCGGTCAGGCTTCGCTAGCCTTCACCGCCTCCGGGTGCTCGAGGTGAACCTCGCGCGCCCCGTTCCCGCCGGCGTCGCCTAACGGCGCGGTCACCGACTCGCTGCCGGCCCCAGGCACCGCGACGTCGGCCAGCCCGCCCTCCGGGTGCGGCAGGAGGGCGATGCGCAGCACCTCGTCCATCTTCTCGACGAACATGAAGCGCACGTGCTGGCGCACTTCCTCCGGCACGTCGCGCAGATCCTTCTCGTTCGCCTTCGGCATGATCAGCTCGCGGATCCCCGCGCGGTAGGCGGCGAGCACCTTCTCCTTCACCCCGCCGATCTCCAGCACCCGCCCGCGCAGCGTGACCTCGCCCGTCATCGCCAGGTCGCGGCGCACCGGACGGCGACTGAGGACGCTCGCGATCGCCAGCGTCAGCGTGATACCCGCGCTTGGCCCGTCCTTGGGGATCGCGCCGGCGGGGAGGTGGATGTGGATGTCGCTCTCACGGAACTCCTTCTCGTCGATCCCGAGCTGCGTGGCGCGCGAGCGCACGTAGCTCAGCGCCGCGTCCACCGACTCGCGCATCACGTCGCCGAGCTGCCCGGTGACGGTGAGGCGTCCGCTCCCCGGCATGCGCAGCGACTCGATGGTCATCAGCTCGCCGCCGGTCGCCGTCCACGCGAGGCCGGTGACGACGCCGATCTCCGGCTCCTTCTCCGCCTCCTCGACCTGGTAGCGCGGAACGCCGAGCACCTCGCTCACCTTGTCGATGTCGATCACCCACGCGCCTTCCTCACCCTCGGCCTTCTTGCGCGCCCGCTTGCGCATGATCGCCGCGAGGTTGCGCTCGAAGTTGCGGAGCCCCGCCTCGCGCGAGTAGCGGCTCGAGATGTAGCCCAGCGACTCGTCGGTGAACTGGATGTCCTTGTCGGTGATGCCGTGCTCCTCGAGCAGGCGGGGGAGCAGGTAGCGCCACGCGATCTCGACCTTCTCCTCGATCGTGTAGCCGGCGATGCGAATGACTTCCATTCGATCGCGCAGCGGCGCCGGGATGTCGAACAGGTTGTTCGCGGTGCAGATGAACAGCACCCCCGACAGGTCCACCGGGAGATTGAGGTAGTGATCGACGAACTCGTCGTTCTGCGACGGGTCGAGCACCTCGAGCATCGCGGCCGTCGGATCGCCCGAGGGGCCGCCGTGCGACATCTTGTCGATCTCGTCGATCATGAACACCGGGTCCTTCACCTGCACGCGCCGCAGCGCCTGCACGAGCAGCCCCGGCATCGCGCCGACGTAGGTGCGACGGTGCCCGCGGATCTCCGCCTCGTCGCGCACGCCGCCGACCGAGATGCGGTAGAACTCGCGCCCGATCGACGTCGCGATCGCCTCGCCTAACGATGTCTTGCCCGTTCCCGGAGGTCCGACGAAGCAGAGGATCGGGCCATGCGGGTCGCCCCCGCGCAGCTTGCGTACGGCGAGGAACTCGATGATGCGCTCCTTCGCCTCGCCCAGTCCGTAGTGCCGCGAGTCGAGCGCTTCCTGGACCTTCGCCAGCGAGATGTCGTCGTCGCCCGAGCGCTTGTGCCAGGGAAGCGCGAGAATCCAGTCGAGGTAGGTCCGGATGACCTGGTACTCGCTCGACGCGGGGGAGAGCATGCGCATGCGCTCCGTCTCGCGTTTCGCCTCGGCGAGCACCTTCTCGGGAAGCTTGGCCTCCTCGATCTTGCGGAGTATCTCCGAGGCTTCCTTGTCGCCCGGGTCCGTCTCGCCGAGCTCCGCCTGGATCGCGCGCAACTGCTGGCGGAGATAGAACTCGCGCTGATGCTGCTCGATCTTGATCTCGGTCTGCCGCTTGACGTCCTCCATGACGCGCGCCCGCGCGACTTCGCGCTCGAGGCGGTTGAGGATGAAGCGGAGCCGCTGACCGACGTCGAGCCGCTGCAGCACCTCGTCCTTGTCCGAGATGCGGAAGTTCATGTTGGTCGCGGCGAGATCGGCGAAGCGTCCCGGATCCGAGATGTTCATCTTCAGGATCGCGGGCACCTCGTCGGGGATGCGGTCGACCAGATCGGCCAGCGTCTCCGCGGCGGCGACGATGCGCGAGACGAGATCGTCCACCTCGTTCGCGTCCGCCGACGTCTCCTTCGCCGGGCGGATCACGGCGACCGGGTACGGGGTGTCCTGCTCGACGTCGTCGACGACGATCCGGCGCAGCCCCTGGAGGGTGATCTGCACCGTGTCCCCGGGGAGGTTGATCCGCTCGTGCACCCGCGCCGCGACGCCGACCCGCCCGATGAACCGCTTGGTGTCGATCGGCTCGTCGTGGTCGCCGGTCGCGACGACGAGCGCGACCACCAGGCCGGGCTCCTCGTGATCGCGCAGCAGCTGCAGGTTCTCCGGCGCGCCCATCTGCACGGCGATCGTGCCGAGCGGATAGACGATCGTCGACCGAAGCGCCATGAGCGGCAGCGTCGGCGGGAGCTCGGACTTGAGGATTTCTTCCTTGCGTTGGGCTTTTGCCATGGAGCGATGCGTCGGTGCTCGAGGTGGCGGACGCCGAGAGGGCGGGGAGCGTCTTTGACGCACGCCGCGGGCCCGGGGTAACCCGGCTGTGACCGCTCGCCGCGCGCGCCTTGAACGGAAGTCTAATCGCGGCTACGTTTAAGGGCTATGTTCGACGAGCTGAGCGAAAAACTCGAGGCGACTTTCGCGCGCCTCCGCGGGCGCGGCGTCCTCACCGAGGCCGACATCAAGGAGGGGCTGCGCGAGGTGCGCCGCGTCCTCCTCGAGGCCGACGTCAACTTCCAGCTCACGCGCGAGTTCCTCGAGCGCGTGGAGAAGAAGGCCGTCGGCGTCTCGCAGCTGCGAACCGTCTCCCCGGCCCAGCAGCTCGTCAAGATCGTTCACGACGAGCTGACGGCGATGCTCGGCGAGCGGCGCGAGGGGCTCAAGCTGAGCTCCATCCCGCCCACGGTCGTGATGATGGTCGGCCTCCAGGGATCGGGCAAGACGACCACGGCCGCGAAGCTCGCGCGCCGGCTCAAGGGGGAGGGGCGTGCCACGCGCCTCGTCGCCGCCGACGTCTACCGTCCCGCGGCCATCGATCAGCTCGAGACGCTCGGGAAGCAGCTCGAGGTGCCGGTCTTCGCCGACCGCTCGACGACCGACGTCGTGAAGATCGCCCGCGCCGGGATCGACCAGGCGAAGCGCGATCGCGACCGCGTCGTCATCGTCGACACCGCCGGCCGGCTGCAGATCGACGACGAGATGATGAAGGAGCTCGTCCGCCTGAAGGACGCGGTCCACCCCGACGAGATCCTCCTCGTCGCCGATGGGATGACCGGCCAGGACGCGGTGCGCGTCGCGCAGGGCTTCGACCAGGCGCTCGGCGTCACCGGCGTCGTGCTGACGAAGATGGACGGCGACGCGCGCGGCGGCGCCGCGCTCTCGATCTACGGCGTCACGAAGAAGCCGATCAAGTACGTCGGCGTCGGCGAGAAGCCGGATGCGCTGGAGGAGTTCCACCCCGAGCGGATGGCGGGGCGGATCCTGCAGCAGGGCGACGTGCTCTCCCTCGTCGAGAAGGCCCAGGCGACCTTCGACGCCGACCAGGCGAAGAAGCTCGAGAAGAAGGTCCGCAAGGAAGGGATGGACCTCGGCGACTTCCTCGTCGCGATGAAGCAGATCGAGAAGCTCGGTCCGCTCGAGGGAGTGCTGAAGATGCTCCCCGGCGTGAACTCGAAGATGCTGAAGCAGGCGAAGGCGGCGGATCCGAAGCGGATGAAGCACCTCGAGGCGATCGTGCTCTCGATGACTCCGGAGGAGCGCAAGACGCCGGGGATCATCAACGGCTCGCGCCGCGCGCGCATCGCCAAGGGCTGCGGCCGTCCGGTCAACGAGGTCAATCGCCTGCTCGACCAGTTCCGCGACATGCAGAAGATGATGAAGAAGGCGGCGTCTGGCGGGAGAATGGGATTTCCGCGCTTCTGAGGGGTCCGGGGTCAGGGATCAGGGGTCGGCACCCGCGAGCGCCGACCCCCGGCCCCTGGCCCCCGACCCCTGCAGTACCCGGGTGCGGCGCGGATCTACCGCGTACGCGAGGAGCCCGGCGCAGTACAGAGACAACTCTGCCTAACGGGAGAAGAAGATGGTCAAGATTCGCCTCCGTCGCATCGGACGGAAGAAGGCCCCCATGTACCGCATCGTCGTCGCCGACAGCACGAGCCCGCGCGACGGCCGCTTCATCGAGATCGTCGGCACGTACGCTCCCCGTCAGGCGGAGAACGCGGTCTCGCTGAAGGAGGATCGCATCGAGCACTGGCTGAACGTCGGCGCGCAGCCCACCGACACCGTGCGCTCGATCATCCGCAAGGCGGGCGTCCTCAAGCGCCGCCACGAGGCGCGACTCGGTCGCCAGCTCCAGGCCCGCGCCGTCCCGGTCGGCGAGCAGAGCGAGTAATCGCGCGGAGCGCACGATGAGCGACGCCGCGGTCCACGTCATCGTCGGCCGGGTGCGGAAGGCGCATGGCATCCGCGGCGAGCTCGTCGTCGAGCCGATCACCGACGCGCCGGACGAGATCTTCGCGTCCGGCCGTCGTCTTTTCGTGGGCGACGCCGCCGGCCGCGTCGACGCGAAGGTCGCGCCGGTCGAGGTCGAGTCGGCGCGCCCGTTCAAGGAGGGCTATATCCTCACCGTCGCGGGGATTCCCGACCGCACCGCGGCGGAGCGGTGGCGCGACCGCTACTTCCTCCTCCCCGAAGAGGAGCTCCCCGCGCCCGCGGACGACGAGATCTACATCCACGACCTCCCGGGGATGCGCGTCCAGCTCGAGAACGGGGACATTGTCGGCACCGTCGGCACGGTGTACGAGCTCCCGCAGGGCCTCGTCATGGACGTCCAGCGCGTCGGCGAGGATCTGGGGAAGCGGGGAAGCGTGATGATCCCCTACGACGAGCGCACCGTCGTCGGCGTCGATCGCGAGGAAAGGGTCGTCGTAGTGAGCCTTCCCGACGGCTTGCTCGACTGACGCGCCCGTGCTCCGCGTCAACATCGTCACGATCTTCCCGGAGTTTTTCGCCGGGCCGCTCTCGCTGAGCATCCCCGCGCGGGCCGCCGCGGCGGGCGGGGTCGCGTACACCGTCGTCGATCTCCGCGACTTCACCCACGACCGCCATCGCACCGTCGACGACTACCCGTATGGTGGCGGGCCGGGGATGGTGATGAAGCCCGCGCCCTTCTTCGAGGCGGTGGAGCATCTCGGAGCGCGGGCGCCGATCGTGCTCGTGTCGGCGCGCGGCAAGCGCTTCACGCACGCCGACGCGATCCGCTATGCAGCGGGCGACGAGCTGACGATCCTCTGCGGGCACTACAAGGACGTCGACCAGCGCGTCGCCGACGCGCTCGCGACCGAGGAGATCTCGCTCGGCGATTTCGTGCTGAGCGGGGGAGAGCCGGCGGCGCTGGCGATCGTCGACGCGACGGTGCGGCTCCTTCCCGGCGCGATGTCCGACTTCGACAGCGCGCGCACCGACTCCTTCTTCGAGGGGTCGCTGAGCGCGCCGAGCTACACCCGGCCTCCCGAGTACCGCGGCCTGCGCGTTCCCGACGTCCTGCTCTCGGGCGACCACAAGCGCATCGCCGACTGGCGGCGCGCCGAGGGCGAGCGCATGACGCGCCGCCGCTCGGGTGCGAGCGACGCCGGCGGCGAGTGAGAGCGCGCTAATCTCCGCGCGGCCCCGGCAGGCTCGGCCACGCCTCGCGCGTTAGGCCCGACGCGGCGCCTCTTGCGCCGCGTGACCGTCGCCGATACTCTTGGCCCCTCGCCGCGCCGACGCGGCGCTCATCTCACGGAACTCGATCGCCGTTAGGCATGCGCGTCACACGCGCGCCACGGCGCGTCTCGCCTGGCCCGCGTTCGCTGGACGCGGGAAGCCCTGCGACGCTGCAGGCGGTCGTCCACGCCAGCAAGCTGGTTTTTCCACTCGAGGAGGGAGCCGTGAAGAGACTGGGAATGCTCGCCGGGATCGTCGTCGCGATGGTCGCCTGCCAGGACGCGACGAGTCCCGCACCGCAGCTGCCGGCCAGCGGCAGCGTCGCCGCCGTGCAGGGCAAGGTGATCCCCGGCCAGTACATCGTCGTCCTGCGCGAGACGCCGGGGGACATCCACACCGCGATCGCGCGCTACGCGCTCGCGTCGGGGGCGAAGGTGAAGCTCGAGTACCGGTCCGTGTTCCAGGGCTTCGCCGCCGAGATGAGCGCGGCCGCCGCCGACGCGCTGGCGCGCGATCCCGGCGTCGCCTACGTCGAGCCGGATCAGGAAGTACACATCACGACGACGCAGTCGGGCGCCACGTGGGGGATCGACCGGATCGACCAGCGCTCGGAGCCGCTCTCCGGCACGTACACCTACACCTCGCAGGGCACCGGCGTCCGCGCGTACATCATCGACACCGGGATCCAGACCAACCACCCGCAGTTCGGCTCGCGCGCGAGCGCTGTCTACGACGCCTTCGGCGGCAACGGGCAGGACTGCAACGGCCACGGCACACACGTCGCCGGCACCGTCGGCTCGACCACCTACGGCGTCGCCAAGAACGTCTATCTGCGCGCCGTCCGCGTGCTGGACTGCAACGGCTCCGGCGCGACCTCCGGCGTCATCGCCGGGATGGACTGGGTTCGCACCAACGCCATCAAGCCCGCGGTCGCGAACATGTCGCTCGGCGGCGGCTACTCGGCGACGATGAACACCGCCGCGACGAATCTCGCGAGCTCCGGCGTGCTCCTCGCCGTCGCCGCGGGGAACAGCAGCGCCGACGCCTGCAACTCCTCGCCGTCGAGCGCGAGCGGCACGATCACCGTCGCCGCGTCGACGAGCAGCGACGCGCGCGCCTCCTACTCCAACTACGGCGGCTGCGTCGACATCTACGCGCCCGGATCGAGCATCACCTCGACCTGGATCAACAGCGGCACGAACACGATCAGTGGAACGTCGATGGCCACGCCGCACGTCACCGGAGTCGCCGCGCTCTACAAGGCGACGTATGGGGATGCCGCCTCGTCCACTGTCATCAGCTGGCTGACGTCGAACGCCACCAGCGGCGTCATCACCGGGAACGTCTCGGGGACGCCGAACCGGCTCCTCTACAAGAGCACGCTGTAGCCTCTCGCGCCGAGGGACGGGCATCCGCCACCGTCCCTCGGCGCGCCGTTCTTCCGCGTCCCGAGGGGTCCGCGCATTCGCGCCGTCCCCCAGTGGTTCTGGCGCCACGCGTCCGCGCGGCGTCGCGTTGCCCCCAACCCCGGAAGGTTGCCGATGAAGAAGGCTGGACTCCTCGCGTTCGTCGCGCTTGGCTTCGCCGCGTGCAATGACGCACCCACCGCCGCTCGTCCGAACGAAGCGCCCGACGCGCCCGAGCTCATCCCGAACCACTACATCGTGGTGCTTCGCGACGGCGGGCCGCAGCTGAGCTCCGCGCTCGCGACCGCGGCCGGCGCGAAGATCACCTACTCCTACGAGGCGGCGCTCAAGGGCTTCGCCGCGGAGATGACTCCGGACGCCGCGGCGCTGCTCGCGCGCGATCCGCGGGTGAAGTACGTGGAGCAGGATCAGGTGATGCGCGCCACCACGACGCAGACCGGCGCCACCTGGGGGATCGACCGCATCGACCAGCGGTCGCGCCCGACCGACGGCTCCTTCACGTACGCCTCGACGGGGAGCGGTGTCACCGCGTACATCATCGACACGGGCATCCTCTTCTCGCACTCCGAGTTCGGCGGGCGCGCCGTCACGGGCGTCGACGAAGTCACCGCCGGCGGGAATGCGCAGGACTGCAACGGCCACGGGACGCACGTCTCCGGCACCGTGGGCGGCGCGACGTACGGCGTCGCGAAGGGCGTGTCGCTCGTTGCCGTGCGAGTGCTCGACTGCGGCGGCTCCGGCTCGACGTCGGGCGTGATCGCGGGCGTCAACTGGGTTGCCGCGAACCACACGTCGCCCGCCGTCGCCAACATGAGCCTCGGCGGGGGCGCGTCGACCGCGCTCGACGACGCCGTGCGCAGCGCGATCGCCTCCGGGGTGACCTTCGGCATCGCGGCGGGGAACGGTAACTTCCTCGGGATCGCGCAGGACGCCTGCAAGACCTCGCCGGCCCGGGTCGCGGAGGCGATCACCGTCGGGGCGACCACCAACACCGACGCGAAGACGTCGTGGTCGAACTACGGGAACTGCGTCGACATCTTCGCCCCGGGCAACAACATCACCTCGTCCTGGTACACGTCGAACACGGCGACCAACACGATCAGCGGCACCTCGATGGCGACCCCGCACGTGGTCGGCGTCGCGGCGCAGTACCTCTCACTGAACCCGACGGCGACCCCGGCGGAGGTCGCCGCGGCCATCTCCGCCAACTCGACCAAGGGCGTCGTGACGAGCTCGAAGACGACGAACAACAACCTGCTCTTCACGGACTACTGAGCGGTTCGCGTTAGGCCCGTTCTTCCGACACGGCCGGCGTCCCGGGACGCCGGCCGTGTCGTTTGTTGGGCCCGCTTGGCGCTGCCGGATCGGGGCGTTCGGCTTTCCTGCCGGACCTGACTCGCGGCTGACGGTTGCTGACCCTGCGTTGACACGACGCTTACACTCTCATAGGTTCGCCGGCATGTAGGTCCCCGGGTCCAGGTGAACCGGGTCGGGTACCATTTCTACGCAGGAGGGGTTCGTGAGAAAGCTTGGTGCGCTGGGATGCGCCCTCGTGCTGTCTGTCCTCACCGCTGGCGCGGCGGGAGCACAGCAGGCGACGGTGGTGAGTGGAACCGTGACGAGCGCCGCGAACGCGCCCATACCAGGCGCGAGTGTGGCGATCACGGCGATGGGAATCGGGACCGTGGCCAACGAGGCCGGCCAGTACAGCTTCGTCGTGCCGGCGGCCCGGTCGACCGGACAGACCGTGACGGTGATCGCGCGCCGGATCGGCTTCCGCCAGGCGACCGCGACGGTCACGCTCGCGGGCGGTGCGGTCACTCAGAACTTCACGCTCGAAGAGATGCCGACGCAGCTGCAGGAGGTCGTCACGACCGCCCTCGGCGTCGAGAAGAGCAAGCGGTCGATCGGGTATGCGCAGCAGTCGGTCGACAGCTCGGCGCTCACGCGGACGCGCGACCTGAACATCGCCAACACGCTCGGCGGCAAGGTTGCCGGGTTGACCGTGACGTCTTCGACGTCGCAGGGCGGCGCGGCGAAGATCACGCTGCGCGGCCAGAACTCGATCACGAACAGCAACAACGAGCCGCTCTACGTCGTCGACGGCATCCCGATCGACAACTCCAACTTCGCCGGCACCACGCTGTCGCGTGGATACGGCGGGTACGACTACGGGAACGCCGCCCAGGACATCAATCCGGACGACATCGCCGAGATCAGCGTCCTGAAGGGTGCGGCGGCAGCGGCCATCTACGGGTATCGCGGCGCCAACGGCGCGATCATCATCACGACGAAGACGGGCAAGGGCTCGCGCGGCTTCACGTGGAACGCCAGCTCCAACACGACCTTCGAGTCGCCTCTCCGCCTTCCGGAGTACCAGAACACCTGGGGGCAGGGCTTCGACGGCGTGTCGTGCGACAGCATCGCCGACAAGGGCAGCGCCGCGTACCAGGAGTGCGGGTTCTCCTACGTCGATGGCAACTATGGCGGCGTGAACGACGGCGTCGACGAGAGCTGGGGCCCGCGCCTCGACGGGCGTCCCCGCTCGCAGTTCAGCTTCACGACGCCAGGTGCGGCCGAGGTTCGCCCGTGGATCGCGCACCCGAACAACGTGAAGAGCTTCTTCCAGACCGGTCGCACGCAGATCACGAACGTCGCGACACAGGGTGCGAACGACCGCGCGAACTTCCGCCTGTCGTTCACCAACCAGGACGTGAGCGGCATCGTCCCCAACAACACCTACCGGCGCTTCAGCGGTTCGCTGAACGCGGGGGCGACCATCACGAGCAAGCTCCAGGCGAGCGGCGAGATCACGTACACGAACAACCAGGGTCTCAACCGCCCAGGCACGGGCTACGACGAGGCGAACCCCATGATGGGCTTCGTCTGGTTCGGTCGGCAGGTCGACATCGCCCAGCTCAAGCACCACTACGTCACGCCGGACGGCGAGCAGATCAGCTGGAACTACAGCTACCACAACAACCCGTGGTGGAACCAGTACATGAACAGCAACCGGGACGATCGCGATCGCGTGATCGGCTCGGCGCAGGCCACCTACACCTTCGCGCCCTGGCTGAAGGGCATGGTCCGGTCGGGGACTGACTTCTACCGCGACTTCCGCAACTACAACATCGCGGCGGGGTGGATCGGGGGTCTCTTCGACGGCGGGGACTACTCGCAGGGCGGGTTCCAGGAGACGACGCGCTTCGTTCGCGAGCAGAACAGCGATTTCCTCCTCTCCGCGAACCACGGCTTCCTCAATGGTCGCTTCGGCACCAAGCTCGATTTCGGTGGATCGCAGCGGACCGCCCGCTACCGCGCGAATGGCTTCGGCACCGACCAGCTGATCATCCCCGGTGTGTACAACATCGGAAACTCGGCGAAGCCGGTGAACCCCGGCGAGTCCTACCAGCAGCGCCAGATCAACTCGCTCTACTCGCAGGCCGATCTGTCGTGGAACGATTATCTGTTCCTAAACGCGACCGCGCGTAACGACTGGTCGTCGACGCTGCCGAAGGGGAACAACTCCTACTTCTATCCGTCGGCGTCGCTTTCGTACGTCTTCACGGACGCGCTCCCGATGCTGACGTTCGGCAACCTGCTGAACTCCGGTAAGCTGCGCGCGGCGCTCGCGCGAGTCGGGAACGGCGACACGGCTCCGTACTCGCTGCAGATCCAGTACAGCCCGTCGACCAACTTCGGGACGCCGGGCGGGCCTGTCGGCCGCTTCCCGGTGCCGAACACGCTGCCGAACAAGGATCTGATGTCGGAGTCGACGATCAGCTTCGAGGTCGGCACCGAGCTCCAGTTCTTCCAGAACAGGGTCAACTTCGACGGGACCTACTACAACAAGGCCTCGACGAATCAGATCCTGTCGGCGGACATCTCGCGGGCGTCGGGCTTCACGGCGAAGGTCCTCAACGCCGGACGCGTCACGAACAAGGGGACCGAGCTGCAGCTCGGCCTCGTGCCGGTGCAGCTCGGCAACGGGTTCACCTGGAACACGACGTTGAACTACGCGCAGAACCGCAGCCGCGTCGAGTCGCTCTACCCGAACCTGCAGACGGTGCTGCTCGGGTCGTCGAACTGGGGCGCGACGGTCGAGGCCCGTGTCGGCGAGCCGTTCGGCGCGATCTACGGCACGAAGTTCAAGCGCAATGCGCAGGGCCAGCTCCTGCTTCGCGACGGGCTCCCGCAGGCGTCCTCGCAGAAGGGCGTCCTCGGGCACTACAACCCGCAGTGGATCGGCAGCATCAACAACGAGATGCGCTTCAAGTCGCTCGACCTGAGCTTCCTGGTCGATGCGCACAAGGGCGGCCAGGTCTACAGCAGCGGCATCATGTGGGCGTCGTACTCCGGCCAGCTGAAGGAGACGGAGAATCGCGACCAGCCGATGGTCGTCGCCGGGATCGACGAGGCGAGCGGCAGCGCGAACACCACGAAGGTTTCGGTGCAGGACTACTACCACTCGCTCTGGCCGATCCAGGAGCGGTGGGTGTTCGACGCCAGCTTCGTGAAGCTGCGTGAGGTGCGCCTCGGTTACCGCCTCCCGGCGGACTGGGGAAGCCGTGTCGGCGTGAAGAGCATCAACGCGGCCGTTGTCGGGCGCAATCTCGCGCTCTGGTCGAAGGTCAAGCACATCGATCCGGAGACGGCGTTCAGCACGAGCAACCAGCAGGGAATCGAGATGGGCCAGCTGCCGTCGGTGCGCAGCGTCGGCTTCCAGATCACCGTGACGCCGTAAACGGCTTCCCACAGATCAGAGAGATGAGAATGCACAGCATATACAGGAACGGTCGGCTCGGGCTCGCCGCCGCGGGGCTCCTCGTGGGCGCCGTGGCGTGCAACCCGGACAGCCTGACCAACATGAACGCGCACAACCCCAATGCGCCGACGAAGGTCCCCGTCGAGAAGATCTTCCCCGCCGGCGTCTCGAGCGCCGTCGGGCTGGTCGAGGGGTCGTCGATGCAGCTCTACTTCACGGAGCTCTGGTCGCAGCACATCGCCGAGTATCAGTACCCGGACGACGACCAGTACGCGATCCGTCCGACGACGATCGACGGATACTGGCAGAGCTTCTACAACGGCGGCCTGCAGGACTTCGAGCAGATTCTCCGCCAGAGCCAGGGCAAGCCCGATCAGGCGGGGCCGGCGCTCGTGATGAAGTCGTGGACCTTCCAGGCAGCGACCGACCTCTGGGGCGACATCCCGTATACCGAGGCGAACCAGGGAGACCTGGGCAACATCACGCCGAAGTACGACACGCAGCAGACGATCTACGCGGGCCTCCTCGCCGATCTGAAGACCGCGGCGACGACGATGGGGACCGCGAACCCCTACGGCTACGCGGACCTCATCTACTCGGGGAACAACACCAAGTGGAAGCGGTTCGCGAACTCGCTCCGTGCCCGCGTCGCGATTCACCTGTCGAAGGCGGATCCGGCGAAGGCGGCGTCGGAGATCGCGGCGGCCTATGCGGCTGGAGGCTTCACCTCCAACGCGGACGACGCGCTGCTGAAGTGGCCGGGCGATGGGGTCAACGATGCGCCGTACTACACGACCTTCAAGACCCGCGACGATCATCGCCTGAGCAAAACGCTCGTCGATACGCTCATCGCGCTGAACGATCCGCGCCTCGCGGTGTACGCGCGCCCGACGCAGGCGTGGACCGCGGATTCGGTCGGCTGCGGTTGCGCGAAGTACGCGGGACTGCCGAACGGTCTCACGGCTGGCGCCGCCGGCGCCCTCGGGCGCGTGACGTCGCGCGTGGGGACGTACTTCTCGCAGAAGACCACGCCCTCCGTCCTGATGTCGAACGCGGAATACCAGTTCATCCTCGCCGAGGCGGCGCATCGTGGATGGATCACGGGCGGCGACGCGGCGGCGGCGACCTTCTACAACGCGGGCATCACGGCGTCGATGGCGACGTACGGGATCACGGGTGCCGCGGTGACCGCGTACCTCGCCCAGCCCGCGGTGGCCTACAATCCCGCCACGGCGCAGGCGCAGATCAGCCTGCAGAAGTGGATCGCGCTTTACGCGCAGGGACTCGAGGCCTGGAACGAGTACCGTCGCACGGGATATCCGGTCCTCCAGCCCGCGGATCAGGCGAAGACCACCCCGCGCATCGTTCCTCGGCGGCTCGAGTATCCGCAGTCCGAGCAGTCGTTCAACAACGGGAACCTGCAGGCGGCGATCACTCGCCAGAGTGGCGCGTCGATGACCAATCGCTTCTTCTGGGACAAGCCCTGATCGGCGAGTAAACAGTCGTAGTACGCGGCCCGCCGAGCGATCGGCGGGCCGCGTCGCTTTTCCGCTCCCGAAGGCGGAGTCGGTAGCGTATGGCGCGTTCGTGAGGTGCGGCGCATATTCCCGACAAGCTGTGGACTGGCGCTCGCGTGCTGGATTGCCACGCACGCGGGGAGTGACGCCCGGGATTTCGGGAGGCTCGCCATGAGAGCATTCGTACGACTGTCCCTCACCCTCGCGCTCGCCGCCCCGATACTCGGTGGCTGCTCCCTGGGCCCACGTGCCGCCCATGCTCGCGGCGCGGCGCCCGATCCGCACTTCATCACGCTGGACGAGATCCGGCGATCAGGTGAAGCCACCGCCTACGACGTCGTCGAGAGTCTGCGCCCGATGTGGTTGATCAAGCGCGGGCAGCAGAGCATCCTCTTCGACGGCGACATCCAGGTCTACAACGGGGACGCGAGGCTCGGGGATCGCAGCGTCCTGCACGAGATCGCGGCGACGAGCATCGCGTCGCTGCGCTTCCTGGATGCGAAGGACGCGACGTACCGTTACGGCGCGAGCCATCTGCACGGCGTGATCGTCATCTCGACGATCTTTCCCGTCGATCAGTAGCGGCGGTCGCGGAAGGCGCGGCGCCGCCGACCCGCAGTGGGCGGCCCGTGCGCGGCGCTCGAGTTGATCTGTCCCGAACTTCTTCTTGACAGATTCCTCACAAAACCGTACTTCTATGCGCTGCCTGGCCCCCGGCTCGCTCGACAGGGGCCGATTTTACGTCCGCGTCTCCGCCCATCCTGAGACGCGGCGCGTTCTTCTCACCATACAGGGAGGCGACGTGCGGATGTATCGTGTTCTTGCTCTGGCCTTGCTCGCCGGCGCGCTGTTCAGCAGCGAAGCCCATGCGCAGCAGCGCCGCATCACGGGGCGGGTGACCGCCACGGGATCCGGCGAGGCCCTCGCCAACACGGCGGTGACCGTGGTTGGCACGACGATCGGTACGTACACCGCGGAAGACGGCAGCTTCCAGATCCTGGCGCCGTCCGGGGACGTCACCCTTCTCGCGCGCCGGGTCGGCTTCAAGCGCGCGACCGTCGCGGTTCCCGCGGGACAGGATCAGGCGAGCATCGCGCTCGAGCGCGACGTGCTGCAGCTCGAGGAGCAGGTCGTCACCGGTACGGCGACGACGGTGTCGAGCGTCAACGCGGCGAACGCGGTGGCGGTCGTCTCGGGTGAGCAGCTGAACCGTGTCCCGTCGCAGACCGTCGACAACGCCCTGCAGGGCAAGGTCGCCGGCGCAACGATCACGCAGAACAGCGGCGCGCCCGGCGGCGGCACGCAGATCCAGGTGCGCGGCCCCTCGACGATCTACGGCTCCTTCACCCCGCTCTACGTCATCGACGGGGTCATCGTCGACAACTCGCAAATCGCGAACGGCCTGACGGTCATCACCCAGGCGGCGCGGCAGCAGAGCCCCTCGAGCCAGGACCAGCGCGTCAACCGCGCGGCGGACCTGAACCCGAACGACATCGAGAGCATCCAGATCCTCAAGGGTCCTTCGGCTTCGTCGATCTACGGCTCGCGCGGCACCAACGGCGTCGTGATCATCACGACGAAGCGTGGCCGTGCCGGCAAGACCACGCTCGACATCGACCAGCGCTTCGGAACGTCGGCGATCTCGAACACGATCGACATCAAGTGCTTCAGCTCCGCGCAGGAGGTGCTCGACTTCGGCTTCGACACCACGGGCTGGGGCGCGTCGACGGACAAGTGCCACAACTACCAGAAGGAGCTGTACGGGGAGAACCCGTTCAACTACCAGACCGTCGCCTCGATCCGCGGTGCGACCCAGCAGGGAACGAACTTCTTCGTCTCCGGCCTCGTCGAGCATGACGGCGGGCTCGTGAAGAACGACTTCTACAACAAGCAGTCGCTCCGCGCCAACCTCGGCCAGCAGTTCGGCGCCCGCCTCAACATCCGCGCGAACACGGAGCTGATCCACAGTCTCACGCAGCGCGGTGTCAGCGGCAACGACAACACGGGCATCAGCCCGTACACGACGTTCTCGCAGACGCCGTCGTTCATCGATCTGCGCCGTCGCCCGGATGGAAGCTTCCCGCGCAACCCGAACAACTCGGTCGGCAACAACAACCCGTTCCAGGTGGCCGAGCAGGTGAAGACGCCCGAGAACGTGTATCGCCTCCTCGGGTCGGCGACCGGAACGTTCAGCATCCTGACGCGGGAGAAGCAGACGCTCGACTTCACGATGACCGGCGGCGTCGACGCCTACGCCGACAACGCGAAGGTCATCGCGCCCGCCACGCTCTACGTCGAGCAGGTGAACGCCCTGCCGGGCTCGCTGGTGAACAACCAGGGCAACGTCGTCACCGCGAACCTTCAGGGCGCGCTGAACCACAAGTTCATCACCAGCCTGTTCACCGCGACGACATCGACCGGCTTCCGTCAGGACCGGAATCAGTACGACATCATCACGAACACCGGCCACGGGGTGTTCCCGGGTGTCACCAACGTCGCGAACTCGACGCAGGTCGTCGCCTTCGAGACGCAGGACCTCGTCAAGGCGATGTCGCTCTTCGCGCAGGAGGAGTTCCTCACCCTCGGCGAGCGGCTGCTCCTCACGGCCGGTGTCAACTCGGAGCGCACGAGCAACAACGGCGACCCGAAGAAGTTCTACAGCTACCCGAAGTTCTCGGCCTCGTACCGGCTGCCCTGGCTTCCGCCGGTGACGGACGAACTGAAGCTGCGCATCGCGTACGGCCGCGCGGGCAACCAGCCGGTCGCCGGCAAGTACACCTTCCTGACGAACCTCGTGCAGGAAGGGATGAGCGGATATCGCGCCTCGACCACGGTCGGCGCCGCGAGCATCCAGCCCGAGGTCTCGGGTGAGCTCGAAGGCGGTATCGACCTGACGATGCTCGGCGGTCGTGGCCGCCTCTCGGTCACGCAGTTCCGCAAGCAGACCGACAACCTCCTCCTCCCGGCTGGCATCGCGCCCTCCACGGGCTTCTCCACGCAGTGGATCAACGGTGGCCAGATCGTCCAGCACGGCACGGAGATCGAGCTGGGGATGACGCCGGTGCAGACCGGCCGGGTGGAGTGGATCTCGAACACGACCTACGCCAGCAACCTGGGCAAGTTCACGCGTCTCCCCGTCGCGCCGTTCATCCCGCCCTCGGGCTCGTTCGGGAGCCGCTACGGCAACGCGTTCGTGCAGCAGGGCCAGATCACGACCGTGCTGCAGGCCGTCGACGGCTGCACCGCGCTCGTGACGAATCCGAAGACGGGCGTCCAGAGCTGTCCGACCGCGAACCGTATCCTCAAGTTCATGGGGAACTCGGCGCCGGACTTCCAGATGGGCTTCAACAACGACGTGAACTTCGGCCCCTTCCGCTTCGGGTCGCTCGTCGACTGGCGCAAGGGCGGGCTCGCGGTCAACCTGACCAACGCCTACTTCGACGCCGGGCTCCTCGCCGACACGGCGATCGGGAACAAGCGCGCGCGCGAGTGGACCAAGGGCCACGCGGTGTACGTCGAAAACGCCGGCTTCGTGAAGATCCGCGAGCTGACGTTCGGCTACGAGCTCCCGTCGGGGGTCACGAGCAGACTGTTCAACGGCCGGGTGCAGACCGCGCGGATCGATCTCAGCGGACGCAACCTGTACACCTGGACGCGCTACACGGGCCTCGATCCGGAAGTCTCGAACTTCGGCAATCAGGCGCTCGGGCGCTTCCAGGACGTCACGCCCTACCCGCCGAGCCGCTCGTTCTATCTCATCGTCAACACCACCTTCTGAGCGAGAGCGCAGATAAATGAAGCGATACATTGGCATCGCACTCGCGGCGGGGGTCGTCGTCGCGGCGTGCAAGGACAATCCGACCGCGGCGCCGATGGACGCGCCGACGGTGGATGCGATCAAGAACCTCACCCCGACCGT
>DASVXU010000198.1:0-27491 GCA_036392515.1 Gemmatimonadaceae bacterium
GCCGATCGGCCGGCGGAAGCTCATCGCCCACTTGTCGCGCAGCTCGGACGGCACCGTGTGGCCGAAGAGCCGCCGTCCCTCGCTCGCCGCGTAGTAGGCGGTGTCGATCCCTTCCTGCACGTCGCCCTTCGTCTCGGCGACCGGCTTCCCCATCTCGCGGGTCATGAGATCCGCGATCTCGTCCTTCCGCTGGCTCATCAGATCGCCGACGCGGCGCAGCACGTCGCCGCGCGCGGGGGCGGGGGTGCGGCTCCACTCACGGAAGCCGCGCTTCGCGCTCTCCACCGCGCGGTCGACGTCAGCCGCGGTCGAGAGCGGGAAGCGCCCGATGACGTCGGTGGTGTCGGCGGGATTGCGGTTCTCGAAGTACTCGCCCGACGAGGGGGCCACCCACTCGCCGGCGATGAAGTTCTTGAAGGTTTTCATGGATCGAACGAAGTGATGAGCACCGCCCGCGCGGCGCCGACGTTAGGCGGCTCGCGCCGCGACCTGCTCTCTACAAGCTAACGACCCGGCCGCCGCGTCACTGGCAGCTCCAGATCGTCGGGTGGCCGGGCGTCGGCTTCGCGTAGCCGATGCGCGGCAGGACCTCGATCGATCCGAGCACGAGCCCCCACAGGACGATCAGGAGGGAGAGCGCGTGCGCGCGACCCGCGCGGTGGCGGAAGGTCCAGACCGAGCTCCAGATCCCGCTCGCGACCACGACGCCTACCGCGCCGAGATAGGCGGCGAGGCCGAGCCCACAGCGCGCGCCGTAGGGCCAGAAGACGATGCCGACGCCGAGCGCGACCGAGAGCAGCAGCCGCGCGAAGACGCCGAAGCTCGAAGTCTCGGCGCGCGCCTTCTCGATCGTGGCGCGCTCGGCGGGCGTCGCGGCCTTCGTGGTGCCGACGAGCTGGTCGTCGGAGAGCGACTCCAGCTGCTTGTCGATCTTCGCCATTCGCTTGTCCCAATCGGACATGCTATCGACTCCCCGGAGCGCGGCGCTCCATGGTGTGGGACGTGTGGGGCCTCATGCCTCGCGTACGAGCGCATAACGCTCGATCTTCTTGTAGAGATTCGAGCGGGGCATGTCGAGAGCGCGCGCGGTCTCGCTGACGTTCCAGTCGAACTCGCGCAGCTTCGCGAGCAGGAAGGCGCGCTCGGCCGCGTCCTTGAACTCCTCGAAGGTCCGGATGCTCCCGAGCGCACCGAGCGCGGAGGGCTCCGCCGAGGCGCGGCCGACGAGCCGCTCGACGTCCTGCACCGTGACCCGCGGGCCGTTGGCGAGGATCAGCAGGCGCTCGACGGTGTTGCGCAGCTCGCGGACGTTGCCGGGCCACTCCATGCGCGAGAGCAGCGCGACGGCCTCCGGCTCGAAGGAGCGCGGCGTCACACCGTCGCGCTCGGAGAGCTGGGCGACGAAGTGCGCGACGAGGAGCGGGATGTCCTCGCGACGCTCGCGAAGCGGCGGCACGTGCAGGGGGACGACGTTGAGCCGGTAGAAGAGATCCTCGCGGAAGCGCCCCGCAGCGATCTCCTCCTCGAGGTTCTTGTTCGTCGCGGCGAGCACGCGGACGTCGACCGAGGTCGGCTTGCTCCCTCCGATGCGCGTCACGACGCCGTCCTGCAGCACGCGGAGGACCTTCGCCTGCGCGCTCGGGCTCATGTCGCCGATCTCGTCGAGGAAAAGCGTCCCGCCGTCGGCCTGCTCGAACTTCCCCGCCCGGTCGCTCACCGCGCCGGTGAAGGAGCCCTTCATGTGCCCGAACAGCTCGCTCTCGATCAGCTCGGCCGGGATGGCGGCGCAGTTCACCTCGACGAGCGGCTTCTTCGCGCGCGGGCTCTGGTTGTGGATCGCCCGCGCGACGAGCTCCTTGCCGGTGCCGTTCTCGCCGGTGATGAGCACGCGCGCCGGGGTCCCCGCCACCTTCTCGATGCGGTCGGTGAGCGCCTTGATCGCGTACGACGCGCCGACGATCTCGAAGCGAGATTTCACCTGTTCGCGGAGGGAGCGGACCTCGTCGCGCAGCTCGAGGTGCTGGAGCGCGTTCCGCAGGGTGACGAGGATGCGATCGGTGTCGAGTGGCTTCTCGAGGAAGTCGTACGCTCCGAGCTGCGTCGCCTCGACCGCGGTCTGGATCGTCCCGTGCCCGCTGATCATCACCACGACGGCGCGCGGATCCTGCTCGCGCAGTCGCTTCAGCGCCTCGAGGCCGTCGATCCCCGCCATCTTCACGTCCATGAAGACGAGGTCGGGGGCGAAGCGGCCGTACTCGCCGAGCGCGTCGACGGCGTTGGCGGCCTGGTGCACCTCGTACCCCTCGTACTCGAGGAGCTGGGAGAGAGCGGCGCGAATGCCGGCTTCGTCGTCGACGACGAGGATCCTGCGGCTCATGCGGCGGGGGCGTTCCTGTAGAGGGTGACCGTTCCCGGGGTCACGCGCACGTCGCCGATGTACGACGGCACGACGAGGGGGAGGCCGTCCTCGGAGATGCCCGCCGGACGCGCGCCCTTCTCGATCCGCCGGAGGAGCCGCGGGATCGCGCCGGTCGGCACGGGGAAGTCGCGCAGTCTGATCTCCTGCACTCGAAACTCCGCCAGTCCCGGTCTCACGATGTGGAAGGTGCCGCCGAACTGCATCCGCTCGCGATCGTTCAGGAAACCGGCGAGGGGGCCGAGCACCTCCGGCCCGCCGAAGTCCGCGGGCTTCACCGACGCGCGGACATAGAGGCGCTCCGCGAACGCACCTGCTTCCACGCTGTCCGCGGAAGGCGGCAGCTGCCGCGCGAGCTGCTCGTACACGTAGCTCGCCAGGTCTGCGGGCTTAACGCTCACGAAGACCGGCCCCCGCGGGTCCTGCAGCTTGGTGAGGGCCGCCCGCATGCGGGCCGCGCCCTCGGGGGAGAGGCGCTCCCAGGTGCTCGCGGTGGTCGACTCGTTCGTGGACCGCAGGCCACGGAAGAGCTGATCGCGGAGCAGCCAGCCGACGACCACGCCAAGCAGGAGGACGACGATGCATCCGATCTTTCGCATGCGGGGCTCAGACTGCCGCGGCGAGCGGCGATGTATGGAGGATTCGGTAGCGAGGCCCGTCCGGCGAGAGCTCGCTGACCATCAGGTCCACCGAGGGCACCTCGATGACCTGCTCGAAATGGAACGATCGCACGCGGCGATGCAAGCCGCGCAGCTCCTCCTCGCGTGCGCCCTGGGGCACGCGGGCGAGGGTGACGTGGGGGCGGAACGGCCGCCCCTCCGGCTCGAAGCCGAGTCGGACGCAGGCGTCCTCGACGTCGTGGTGCAGCAGCTCGAGGCGCGGATCCGGCGCGACGCCGAGCCAGACGACGCGCGCCCGGCGAAAATTCGGGAAAGCGCCCAGGCCGCCTAACGCGAGCTGGACCTCGCCGTGGCGGGCGGTCGCCTCGTCGACCGCGCCGCGGATCGCGGCGAGCCGCTCCAGGGGCTGCTCGCCGAGGAAGCGGACCGTCAGGTGCACGCGCTCCGGCGCCACCCATTTCAGCCCCGGCGCGGCCTCACGGAGCGGACGCGCCTCGCGATCGAGCGCGGCGCGCGCGTCGTCGGGAAGATTAATCGCGAGGAAGAGCCGCATCGCCCTCCGTGGCGACGGCGCCGATCTCGAGCGCGACGTGCGTGAACCCGTGCTCGGCGGCGAGCGCGGCGACGCGCGAGCGCTGCCCCGCGATCCGCCGCGCGTCGGCCGCGGCGCGCGGCCGGAGGAGCGCCAGCCGGTCACGTGCCTCGACGGCGGCGTCGACGCCGAGCGCGCCTAACGCGTCGCGGAGCGTGGACGCGCTCACGCCGCGGTCACCCCGCCGAGCACGTTGAGCGATCCGGATCGGAAGCCGCGCAGATCGAGCGCGACGCGCGCGAAGCCCGCCGCGCGGACGGCGGAGACGAGCGCCGAGCAGTCCGCGTCGAGCCATCGGTCGAGCTCCGTGCCCCCCAGCTCGACGCGGGCCAGGTCGCCGTGATGGCGAACGCGCAGGTCGCCCTCGACACCGAGCGCGCGGAGCGCCGCCTCCGCTCGCTCGACCTGCGCGAGGCGCGCCGGCGTCACCGCCGTGCCGTACGGCAGGCGCGATGAGAGACAGGGCGACGACGGCTGCGCCCACGTCGGGATCGCGCGCCGGCGCGAGAGCGCGCGGATCTCGGCCTTCGTCATGCCCACCAGCGCGAGCGGGGAGAGCACGCCATGCTCCCGCGCCGCTGCCGCGCCGGGGCGATGATCGCCGAGGTCGTCCGCGTTGGTTCCGTCGATCACGGTGGCGATCCCGCGCGCCGCTGCGGCGGGGACGAGGAGCGACCAGAGCTCGGTCTTGCAGAAGTAGCAGCGATTGGTGGGATTCGCCGCGTAGCGCGGATCCTCCATCTCGTGCGTGTCCAGCTCGAGCACGGAGATCCCGAATCGATCGGCGACCGCGCGCGCCGCGGCCCACTGCGCCGCGGGGTAGGAGGCACTGCGCCCGATGATCGCGAGCGCTCCCCCGGCCCCGAGCGCGTCAACCGCCACACAGGCGAGGTACGCGGAGTCGACGCCGCCGCTGAAGCCGATCGCGACGCGTCCGCGCTCGCGGAGCCACGCGACGAGCGTGGCCTCCTTCGCGCGCGCTTCCGCCGTGGCCGCATCGTCCGCCATGCCGTGATCGGCGTCGAGAATGGTGAGTCGTCGAGCGTCGTTCGCTGCCATGCGCGAAAGCTATCGTGCGGCGACGGCGGCGTGGAAGGGCGCCGGCTCGGCGCGGGGCTGGACGGGACGGTAGCGAAGCGCCTCCGCGACGTGCGCGTCGGCGATCTCGTCGCACTCGTCGAGATCCGCGATGGTGCGCGCGACGCGCAGCACGCGATGGTAGCCGCGCGCCGAGAGCGCCAGCCGGTTCGCCGCCGCGACGAGCAGCTGTCGCGCCGTCGCGCTCACCGGTGTGTGCGCGTCGAGCCACCGTCCGGGGACGCGCGCGTTGCACTCGACGCCGGCGAGCGACGCGCAGCGCTCGCGCTGACGCACGCGCGCCCGCTCGACGCGAGCGCGCACCGCGCGCGAGGGTTCGCCCCCGCTCCCCGCCAGCGCGTCCACGGGGACGGCGCCGACGGTGACGTGCATGTCGATCCGGTCGGCGAGCGGTCCGGAGAGCCGGGCGCGATAGCGCGCGACGTCCGCCGCGGCGCAGACGCACGCCCGGTCGCGATCCCCCGCGTATCCGCACGGACAGGGATTCATCGCGCCGACGAGCGTGAACCGCGCGGGAAAGGCGACCGCGGCGCTCGCGCGGGCGATGACGACGCGGCCGTCTTCGAGCGGCTGGCGAAGCGCGTCGAGGACGGCACGTGGGAACTCGAGGAGCTCGTCGAGGAAGAGCACTCCATGGTGCGCGAGGCTCACCTCGCCCGGCCGCGGCGCGGAACCGCCGCCGACAAGCCCCGCGGCGGAGACCGAGTGGTGCGGGGCGCGGAAGGGGCGCGCGGCGAGCACGCCGCCGCTGAGCAGGCCCGCGACCGAGTGGATCGCCGTCGCCTCGAGCCTCTCATCCTCGGCGAGCGAGGGGAGGATACCGGGCATGCGCCGCGCGAGCATGGTCTTCCCTGCTCCGGGCGGACCGACGAGGAGAAGGTTGTGCCCTCCGGCGGCGGCCACCTCGAGGGCGCGGCGCGCCGCGTCCTGGCCGACGACGTCCGCGAGGTCGAGATCGGGCTCGGTCGCGAGGGGCGGGCGCGCCTCGCCCAGCTCCGGCAGCACGCCGCGGCGCAGCGCGGCGACGAGCTCCGCCAGGGTTGCCATGCTCGAGATGCGCACCCCCGCGACGAGGGACGCCTCCGCGACGTTCGCCGGTGGCACGACCAGCGTTCGGCCGCCGGGCTCGCGCCCCGCCAGCCTGGCGATGGGCAGCACGCCCCGCACCGGACGGATCGCGCCGTCGAGTCCCAGCTCTCCGACCACGAGCACGCGCTGGACGCGGTCCGCGGGAAGCTGGCCCGTCGCAGCGAGAATGCCGAGCGCGATGGGGACGTCGAACGCGGTGCCCTCCTTCCGCACGTCGGCGGGCGCGAGGTTCACCGTCACGCGGCGCGGCGGGAGGGTGAACCCGGCGTTCACCAGGGCGGCAGAGACGCGCTCGCGGCTCTCCCGAACGGCGCCCGCCGGCAGGCCGACCACGGTGAACTGCGGCAGTCCGTTCGCCGCGTCCGTCTCGACGGTGACCGCGTAGGCCTCGATGCCGAGCACTGCGGCGGAGCGGACGGCGGCGAGCATGCGCGGAGGTTAACCCGCGCGCTGCACCTCGCGTCATCACTTCTTGTCCGTGGTCGGCCTAACGCCGCAGCGGTCCGCCCACCGCGGCGCGCGGGGCGGCGCCTAACGTCCCCTGCCGTCCGCGCCGTCGATCCCGTAGTAGGCGTTGATGCAGGCGGTGACGAGCCGCTCGCGGAGGTGCATCTGCTCGGCGCGCGCGGCGGCGGAGCCGGGCTCGGGGAGGGCGTCGTAGAGCGCCTTGAAGGCGAGGATGAGCTCCTCGGCGCGCATCTCGCGTTCGCGCGCCTCGGCCACGACGCGGGCCACGGCGTTGCCTAACGCCTCGCCGTCGCCGGAGCCCTTGCGCAGATGACCGAGCACGGCCGTGCGCAAAGCCGCTGTCGTCTCGTCCGACAGTATCCGCGGCGGGGGGAATGAGCTCGAGTCGTGCGCCATCATGCGGCCCTCGAGGACCACGCGGTGTGCGACTGCATGCGCGGGGGGTCGCGAGCAGTCGCCCCATCATAGCGATGGGCACTCGTGGCGTCAAACGTTTGCCGGTCTGCGCCTTGCAGCGTCCGACAGCGCACATCCGGGACCCTCGCCGCAACCCAGCCCTCCCGTGCCTCTCCCTCAGACTCGCGTTCTCGTCCTGGCCGCCGAGCCGGTCATCGCCGCACTCCTCGCCCTCCTCATGGAGCTCGACGGCTTCGCCCCCGACTTCCCGCACGACGGGGAGCGCGCCGAGGACGCGATCGCGCGGCTGCACCCACCGCTGGTCATCTGCGCCGACGGCGCGCTGCCGGCGGTGGAGTCCGAGCTGTTCCTCGCGCGCGCGGCGAAACGCGGACAGGTCGTGCTCTTCGCCTCGCCCGAGATCGCCGCGGAGGTGCGCGCGCGCGCCGAGCAGCGCGGCTTCCCGTTCTTCGAGCTGCCGGTCGATCGAGACACGCTCGCCCGCGTGCTCGCGGAGGCCGCCACCACGTGAACGACGGCACGGCGCCGCCGCGCTCGATGCGCGCGGCGGTGATCACCCGGCCGGGCGGTCCGGAGACGATCGAGCTGCGCGAACGGCCGACGCCGATCCCCGACGCGCACGAGGTCCTCGTCCGCGTCCACGCATCGGCGATGAATCGCGCCGACGTCCTGCAGCGCATGGGTCGCTATCCGCCACCCGCGGGGGCACCGGCCGACATCCCCGGGCTCGAGCTGGCGGGCACGGTCGTCGCGCGCGGCCCGGGGGCGCTGCGATGGCCGATCGGGACGCGGGTCTTCGGGCTCGTGGCCGGCGGCGCTCATGCCGACTACGTCGCGGCGCACGAGGATACGCTGGCGGCGATGCCGGGCGCGCTGACGTGGAGCGCCGGAGGCGCGATCCCCGAGGCGTTCATCACCGCCTCCGACGCGCTCGAGCAGGCGGGGACGCAGGCCGGCGAGATCGTGCTCGTGCACGCCGTGGCGAGCGGGGTCGGTCTCGCGGCCGTCCAGCTCGCGTGCGCCCGTGGGGCCACGCCGTTAGGCACGAGCCGCAGCGCGGCGAAGCTCGACCGCGCTCTGGCGCTCGGCCTCGCAGCGGGCTTCGATGCCAGCCAGGGGCTGGAAGCGCTCGTCCCCTGGGTCCTCGCTCGTTCGAGCGGGCACGGCGTCGACGTCACCCTCGACCTCGTCGGCGGCTCCTACCTGCGGCCGACCATCGACGCGATGGCGATGCGCGGACGCATCGTGCTGATCGGATCTCTCGCCGGACGCGAGGCGACGATTCCGATCGGCGTCGTGCTCCACAAGCGACTCACCATCCGGGGAACGGTGCTCCGGTCGCGCGCGTTGGATGAGCGCAAGCGCGACGCCGCCGCATTCGCGCGCGAGGTGGTCCCGCTGCTCGCGCGCGGCGCCGTTCATGCGGTGATCGATCGCTCCTTCCCGCTCGAGCAGATCGCCGACGCCCACGCGCTCGTCGAGACGAACACGACGGTCGGAAAGGTGGTCATCACGATGACGGACGAACCCGACGAGACGCAGACGACATGAGCCCGAGCACGATCGCGACCGTCAACCCGGCCACCGGCGAGACGGTGCGCACCTTCACTCCGCATGGCGACGCCGAGATCGAGGATCGCCTGCGACGCGCCGCCGAGACCTTTCCGCGCTGGCGTCGCACTCCGGTCGCGGAACGCGCGCGCATCGTCGGCCGCCTCGGCGACCTGCTCGACGCCGAGAAGGAGCGGCTCGGCGCGCTGATGACGCTCGAGATGGGAAAGCCGATCAAGGCAGCGGTCGAGGAAGCGGCGAAATGCGCGAGCGCGTGCCGCTATTACGCCGAGCGGGCGGAGGAGCTGCTGAAGCCGCGCGTGGTCCTTCAGGGGGAGGACTGGGGGGAGGTGGTGCACCAGCCGTTAGGCCCGGTGCTCGCCGTCATGCCGTGGAATTTTCCGTTCTGGCAGGTCGTGCGCTTCCTCGCACCGGCGCTCACCGCCGGCAACGTCGGGCTGCTCAAGCACGCGTCGAACGTTCCGCAGTGCGCGCTCGCGATCGAGGACCTCTGTCGCCGCGCCGGCTATCCGGAGGGCGTCTTCCAGACGCTGCTCGTCGGCAGCGACGCCGTCGCGCGGATCCTCGACGACGACCGCGTCGTCGCGGCGACGCTCACCGGGAGCGAGGGCGCCGGCCGCTCGATCGGGGCAGCCGCGGGGAAGAACCTCAAGAAGACGGTCCTCGAGCTCGGCGGAAGCGACCCGTTCGTCGTCATGCCGAGCGCGGACATCGAGAAGGCGGCGAAGACGGCGGTCGTCGCTCGGACGATCAACAACGGACAGTCGTGCATCGCCGCGAAGCGCTTCATCGTCCACGAGCGGATCGCCGACGAGTTCACGAAGCGCTTCGTCGAGGGGATGAAGGCGTTGAAGGTCGGCGACCCGATGGATCCGGCGACGCAGCTCGGGCCGCTCGCCTCGCAGCGGCTCGCGGACGATCTCGACGGACAGGTGTCGAAGACCCTGCAGCAGGGAGGGAAGCTCCTCCTCGGCGGAAAGAAGCTCGAGCGACGGGGCGCGTACTACGCCGCGACGGTGATCGCCGATCCGCCGCCCGGATCCCCCGGTGCGGACGAAGAGCTCTTCGGACCCGTCGCCGTGATCTTCCACGCGCGCGACGTCGACGACGCGATCCGCATCGCGAACGACTCACCGTTCGGGCTCGGCGCGTCGGCATGGACGCGCGACGACGCCGAGGCGAAGCGCTTCGGCGACGAGCTCGAGGCGGGGACGGTGTTCATCAACGGGATGGTCGCGTCGGATCCGCGCTTCCCGTTCGGTGGCGTGAAGCGCTCCGGCTACGGGCGCGAGCTCGCCGCGGAAGGGTTGTACGAGTTCACCAACACCAAGACCATCCGCAGCGGCGGCGGGATCACCCTCGCCGAGTGACGAACGCGTCGCGCTCGTTCGGATTGCCGAGCAGGCGCTTCCAGAACGACCGCCGCCCGTCGCGCGCCAGCGTCGCCTCGCTGCTCGTGCGCCACGCGGCGAGCATCTCGCCGGCGTCGGTGAAACGCTTGTCCGGATCGGGATCGAGCCCGCGCCGCAGCCAGGTCGCGAGGGGCTCCGGGTAGCCTTCCGCGGTGAAGCCGCCGCCCAGCTCGCGCGCGAGGATCTGCGCACCGTCGGCGTCGCCGAATGGCGGATGGCCGGTGAGCACGAAGACGACGATCGCGGCGACGGCGAAGCAGTCGGCGGGGGGTCCCTGCGGCTCGCCGAGCAGCTGCTCGGGCGACGAGAATGCCGGCGTGCCGGTTCCCGCGCTGCGATCGACACCGGTGACGTTCGCGATGCCGAAGTCGGTGATGCGCCACCGGCGGTACCGATCGATGAGGATGTTCTCCGGCTTCAGGTCGCGGTGGACGATCCCCGTCGCGTGCGCCGCCGCCAGCCCGTCGAGGATCGCCGCGATCGCGAGCGTCACCTCGGCGAAGGTGCGCGGGCCGTCGCGCTTGATCAGCTCCGCGACCGAGCCGCCTTCAGCGAGCTCCATCGTGTACCACACGACGTCGCCGCGCCCGTCCCAGTCGTAGATGGGGACGATCGACGGGTGCGCGAGCTGCGCGGCGAGCCGCGCCTCGCGGCGAAAGCGCGCGACCGACTGGTCGTCGCGCGCGACGTGCGGGTGGAGCATCTTGAGCGCGACCTCGCGCTCGAGGGTGAGGTCGCGCACACGCCACACCGAGCCGAAGCTCCCCGAGCCTAACGCCGCGATCACCTCGTAGTCGTCGGCGGTCGCCCAGCGGAGGCGGGCCTCCTCGCCCTCGGGAACGCCGCCCGGCACCGACTCGTCGTGACCGAGGATGACGGTGCGCGCCGCGACCCCGCGGTCGAGCGCGCGCAGGAACGCGGAGACCGACGGGAAACGATCCTCGGGGTTCGCGCTCAGCGCGCGGTCGATGTTCGCCGCGATCCCCGTCGGGATCCCCGGTCGCACGAGAGTCAGCGGGGGGAGCGCGCCGGCGGCCGGATACTCGCCGACGAGCATCGCGAAGCACGACGCCGCGAGCTGCCACTGGTCGGTGGCCGGCGTCGGCTCCCACTCGCGGTTCATCCACTCGGGAGGAACCGGCAGGAACGCGCGGTCCGGCGCGAGCCCGAACGGGATCTCGGCGCGCGGGAGCGCCCACTGCCAGCCGAGCATGAAGAGCCGCCCCGTCGGATTGACCCACGCCGCCTCGAGCGAGACCGCGCCGTGCGTCGCGCCGGCGTCGTGCAGGTAGGCGAGCGTGGATCCGACGCTGCGCGCCACCTGCAGCACGTACGGGAAATCCTCGCCGCCGAGACGCCGCAGGCGCGCGCCCACCGTCTCACCCCCGATCCAGCGGCGGAGGTAGCCGGGGCCGCGGCGGTTCGGCTGGAAGCTCGACCAGTAGTGATAGGTCGTCGGCACCGACGGGTGGCCGCGATGCGCGAGGGCGCGCGCTTCCGCGGCGAGCCACTCGTGGTGCGCCGCGTCCGGCGCCGTGACCAGGGAGAGCGACCTGCCTAACGCGTCGACGACTTCCTGGTAGTGGCGGAACTCGGTCCAGACGCCTTCCCCGCCCCAGCGCCACTCCGGCGGCAGCTGCCAGTCCGCGAGGTGCGAGGGGAGCGCGTTCGAGACGCGGTAAGGAGAGACCGGGGCGCCGCCGACGGCGGGGGTGAAGACCGGCGTCCGGCGTGGAGTGGGTGTAGGGTTCGCCACGCCGGAAATCTAGCTCGGACCGCCCGCCGCGCGCAGCGTGATCGTCACCGTCGTCCCCCGGCCACGCTCGCTCTCGACGGCGATCGAGCCTCCCCATCCGTCGATCAGCCGGCGGCTGATCGCCAGCCCCAGCCCGCTCCCGCTCGTTCGCGTCGAGAAGTGCGGCTCGAAGATGCGCGGCAGGACGTCACTCGCGATCCCCTCGCCGTCGTCGCGCATCGCGATGCGCACGCGGCCATTCTCGGCGGCCACGTCTATGTCCACGTTCCGCGCTCCGGCGAGCCGCGCGTTCTCGGCGACGTTGACGAGGACGTCGCGAAGCTCGCCGACGCGTGCCATCGCGAGCCGCGGCCGCTCCGCGCCACGAAGGGTGAAAGCGACGCCCTCCTCGCCGAGGTGCTCGAGCTCCACGACACCACGGAGGATCGGCGCGACGTCCACCGGCTCCGCGGGCGGCTGGTCCTGCGGCGCCGTTCCGTAGCGGCTGAACGAGCGCGCGATCTCGTCGAGGCGGTCGATCTCGGCGAGGATCCGCGTCGCGTTCTGATCGAGGATCTGCGGGAAGTCGGTGCGCCCAGCGCCGAAGGCGCGGCGCAGATGCTGGATGCCGAGGCGGATCGGCGTGAGCGGGTTCTTGATCTCGTGCGCGACCTGTCGAGCCATCTCTCCCCACGCGAGGACGCGCTGTGCCTGGGCGAGATCGGTGACGTCGTCGAGGGTGAGCACCGCCCCGGCGCCCCGGGAGAGGCGCGTCAGATGGCCGCGCAGCTGGCGACGGCCGATCTCCAGCTCGAAGTCGGCGTCCTCGGCGGAAGAGCCGAGAAAGGCGCGGATGCGTGCCGAGAGCTCGGCGCTGCCTAACGTGTCGAGCGGGGATCCCGCGGCGACGGTCCGGCCGAGCAGGGCGTCGGCGCGCGGGTTGGCGAGCGTGACTCTCCCCTGCCCGTCCGTGGCAACCACCCCCGACGCGACGGTGCGCAGCACGGCCTCGGTCCGGCGCCGCGCCTCGACGAGCGCCTCGCGGGACTCCCCGAGATCGGTCGCCATGCGGCGGAACGCCGAGTAGACGGGACGGAACTCCACCGTCGGCTGCGCCGCGAGCGCCGGCTCCCGCTCTCCCGACGCGATGGCGAGCGCGGCACCGCGCAGCTCGCCGATCGGGCGCGCGAGCTCGCGTGCGGCGACTCCGCTCAGCCCGAGCGCGGCCAGCGCGCCGAGCGCGGTCAGGAACATCACGAGCACGCTCAGGTCGCGTCGCCGCTGATCGAGCGACTCCTCGGCCGACGTCGCCGGCGCCGCGAGGACGACGCGCTGTCCGCTGGTGTCCGTGACCGCGCGATACCCGAGCAGCGCCGCCGTCCCGCCGACGGGCACGATCTCGCTCGCGGTCACCTCGTCCGACAGCGCGAGCGTGAGATACACCGGCGGCGGCAGGAAGCGGCCGAAGGGCGCGAGCGCGTCGTACAACGTGTCGCTCGTCGCGGCGAGCACGCCTCGATCGTAGCGCAGGAGCGGCGGCCCGCCGTGAACGCCCACCTCGGTGACCGCCTCCGCCGCTCCCCCCTCGGCGACCGCGCGGAGCGCCTCGCGCACGAGCAGCTCCTGCGAGTGGCGATCGTCGCGCTGCAGCTCGCGATACGACCAGAACGCGAACGCCACCGCCGGAAGGACGAAGAAGGCGAAGAGGACGAGCGTCAGGCGGAGGCGGTAGCTGCGCGACCATCGGCGCGCGTGCACGCCGATCCAGCGCGCATACCCGCCGTCGGCGAGGGCGCTCAGCATCCAGAGCAGCGCGACGATGCCGAGATTGAAGAGCACGACGAGCAGCCCGCGCTGGACGAGCGCGGAGACGGGACGCAGCTCGACCTCGGCGTGGGCGCGTGAGAGCCCGCGTACCGTGCGGACGAGCCAGTCGCCGTGAAGCTCGTTCCCGATCCGCCGCCACACGTCGCGACCCGCGCCGCTGAGCGCGACCGAGTCGGCCCCGGTGAGGGAGAGCGTGTAGGGGACCTCTCCGGTGGTCAGGGGCTCGGCACCGAGGAGGGGCGCGTACGGATCGTCGGCGACGAGACGCGTGCGCGGCAGCACGAGCACCGACGTCACCGATCCGTCCGGCGCCGGGACCGCGAGCACGAGCGCGACTCCGAGCTCGCCAAGCATCGGGCGCAGCACCGGTGTGCCCGCGCCGCGTGCCTCCGCCACCACCTGCTGCACCGCGGCAGTCGGCGGAGTGAAGCGCCCGGTCTCGAAGCGTCCGCGGTCGACGCCCGCGGCGTCCCAGCTCGCCATCGCGACCGGATACTGCGCCGCCGCGAGATCCGACGCGACGTAGCGCGAGAGCAGCTCGGCCGTGTTGCGGGGCGCGGGACCGCTCTCGATCAGATGCGCGAAGCGATCGAGCAGCGCGAGGGCGTAGTCGTCGGGCGCGCGGAGCGCCTCGACGTCGCGCGTCGCGAGGTCTACGCGCTTTCGCGCCGTCGCGCCCCAGACGAGCGTGGAGGCTCCGAGCGCGGCGACGATCGATGCCGACGCGACGAAGCGCGACGAGCGTCGCGTGAGCGTCAGGGCGGCGATCGCCGCGACCCAGAGCACCGGGTACCACCCCGGCCAGCGCCCCGGCGCCGTCCAGCTCATCGTGCCGATCAGCCCCGCCAGCGTGGCGATCGCCGGCGCGACCCACGAGCTCAGCCCGCGCCGGCCGCCTAACGCGGTGCGGCCCGCGGACGCGCCGGCGACGACGAGCGCGACGGCGGCGAGGAAGAGCGCGGTCTCCCAGGCCAGCCAGAGCGTCGCCGGGACACCGGTCGCCGGGGGTTGCACCCCGCGCGCGAGATCGCGGAGCAGGAACGGCCCGAGCCCGGCGACCGCGAGCACCGCCGCCGCGGCGGCGACCCGCGAGCGCGTGACGAACGGGGACCGGAGCACGGCGAGCAGACCAAGGAGCAGCACGGCCCCCGTGATCGCGAGCGCCGCGAGACTGCCGGTATACGGACCGCCTAACGGCGCGAAGTAGAGCGTCGGGTCGAACAGGCGCGACACGTTCGACAGCTCGTTGAGTGGAACGATCGCGACGCAGAGCAGGGGCACCGCGAGCGCCGCGAAGCGGACCCGCAGCGCTCGCCGCGCGCGCCACATCGTCGCCAGGAAGCCGGCGAGCGCGACGGCGAGGAGCAGGCCCCCTCGCACCCGCGCTCGCTCGAGAACCGTCAGCTGCGTCTCCGCCTGCGACGCCGCGCGCGCCGCCAGGGTGAGTGGCGCGCTTCCCGGGAGCGGAAGCATCACGACGCCCGGAGCTCCCGGGCGTGACGGGTCCGTGCCGATCGCGGCGGCGAAGCCGTGCACCCCGGTCCTGCGCGCGACGAGGGCATCGAGCGCGACCGAGAAGCGATCCGCCGGCGGCTCAGCATGCACGAGGACCGCGGCCACCGCGCGCCGCGGGCCCGCGCTCGCCGTCGCGTACAGCGTCGTGTAGAAGGGAGAGATCGCCGCGCCGAGCGGCGCGGTGAGCGTGTCGGTGGAGACGCGAAGCGTCCCCGCCCACGCGTATGGGTTTCCCCCCTCGTAGAGGACGACGCCCCGCTCCCCCACCCCGGTGGCCATCGCGCCGAGCGCGTCGAACGCCCGTTCCCGATCGCGCGGCGCCGCGAGCGCGCTGCGCGCGGCGGCGACGAGCTGGCGCTGGACCTCGCCGAGCTCGTGGCCCATGCGCGCCGCCGCGGCGGCGCGCAGCTCCGCGGAGTAGCGTGGCCAGTCGCCGCTGGCGCGTCCGATCTCGCGCTGGTGAAGCGATGTGATCGCGCAGGCGAGCACCACGAGCGCGGTCGTGATTCCGCGCCACACGCGCTCGCGCCCCGGGCGTCGCGCGACGAACGCGGTGGAGAGGAGCGTGGCGGCCCAGGCGACGGCGAGGTACTCTACTCTGGTCGCACGCAGCCAGCCGGCGAGCGCGAGCGTCGCGACCGCGATCGCGAACCCCCACACGGCCAGTCCATCGCCGCTCGACGTCAGCCGGCGCGTCGTCCGTACTTCGTTCCCAGTCGAGATGGCCTCGTCACTCCCGGCGGACGCACCGCGCCGCCTCAAAGAACTCGTTCCCTCACAGGTCGCCGCCATCCTGGCGGAGGACCCGCGCCTGATCGTACCCGTCGGAACCTGCGAGCAGCACGGACCTCACCTGCCGCTCGGGTGCGACACCTTCATCGTCGAACGCCTCGCCGACGACCTCTCCGCGGAGTTCGGCGTCCTGCGGGCGCCGACCTTCGAGTACGGCGTCAACGTCGACACCGAGCGCGCCTTCGCCGGCAACGGATCCCTTCGCAAGAAGACGCTCCACCGCGCGCTCAACGACCTCCTCGCCTCGTGGGAGGCGAGCGGGGTCCGCGAGTTCATCCTGCTGACCGCGCACGAGCACGACCCGCATCAGGAAGCGATGGCAACCGTCATCACCGCCGGGGCGCGGGTGCGCGTGGTGGACATCTTCAACATCGATTTCGCGGACCTGCTCCAGGGCCAGATGGAGCCGATGCACGGCGACGAGGTGGACACCTCCATCATGCTCCACCTCGCCCCCGAGCTCGTCCACATGGAGCTCGCGCAGGATTATATGATGTCGCGCGAAGAGCTGCGACGTTACCGCCGCGGATGGCTGAAGGTGCCGAAGGGAAGTCCCGGGTCGATCGGGCGGCCGACGCTCGCGACCGCGGAGAAGGGGCGTGCGCTCTACGAGCGGATCCGCGGGCGGATCAGCGAGCGAGTCTTCCTGGCCCCCGCGCCGGCGTCATGAACCCCGGGGCGCGCTTGCGTGTATCATCCATCATGCGGACTCGACTGCTCCTCGGGATGATGCTCCTCGCCACGGCTGCGCCCCCGCTCGCCGCGCAGGTCGCGGTGGTCGACGAGGGAAGCTTCACCGTCACCGTCGCCGGCCGCACCGGGCGCGAGGATTTCCGGATCGTCCGCGCACCGGTGAACGGCGCGATGACGATCGTCGCGAGCGGAACGGCGGTGCTCGGCTCGGCGCGGACCACGGTCGCGCTGCGGACCGACACGACCGGGGCGCCGATCGTCTATCAGCTCGAGGGCCGCGAGGGGGGCGAGGTCCGCGAGCGCATCACGGCCCAGGTCGCGCGCGACCGCCTGGCGACGCGCTCGCAGACCGGGCGGGGCGAGTCGGCGCGCGAATACTTCCTCCACGACGGGATGATCATCCTCGACGAGGGAGCGGCTCATCAATACTATTTTCTTACACTTCTGGGTCAGGATACCGTAACGGCGGTCCTTCCGCGCCGGAATGTGGTGTCGCAGTTTCTGGTGATCTCGCGCGGTGAGGAGCCGATCGAGATCGCGGGGACGAACGTCGTCGCCCGACACTATGCGGTCGGCGATGCGGCCGGCGAGCGGCAGCTCTGGACCGATGCGCAAGGGCGCGTGCTGCGAGTCGAGGCGCCGATGCTCGGCCTCGTGGCGGTTCGCGACGCGCTGCCGGGCAGCCGCTAGAAGTCGAGGTGTCGCGCGACGTCTAACGCCCTGCGGGGCGTTTTTGTATTTGCGCTCCTGAAACCTCGCACGAGCATTGTCGTACGGTGCCCCCGTACCCACCCGACAGGATCCCCCCGATGCGTCTCCCATTGCTCGCCGCGCTCCTTCTCGCCGCCGCTCCGGTGGGCGCGCAGGTCCGCGACTCCACGCAGGCCGGTCCTGCGCTGTCCCTCTCCGATGCGCTGTCGCTCGCCGGTCGCAACAATCCCGACCTGCAGCAGGTGCAGGAGCGTCGCCGGACGGCGCGCGCGGCGCAGTACGCGGCCTACGGCAACCTCCTGCCCAGCGCGGACGCATCGCTGAGTGGCCAGTATCAGCAGGGCGGCCGGCAGATTTACAATGGCGTGACGCTGGGGACGAATCCGAACACCGTCGGGTCGAGCTACTACATCGGGGTGAACTACACCCTGAACGCCGGCTCGCTCATCGCGACGCGCGTCGCCGCTGCGAACCGCGACGCGGTCGAAGCGGACATCACCGGCGCCCAGTCCTCGCTCCGGTCCAACGTCACGCAGCAGTACCTCACCGCCCTGCAGGCGTCGGCGAAAGCCGACCTGGCGGACACGCTCGTCGTCGCGGCGCAGCAGCAGGTGGAGCTGGCGCGCGCCCGCGCGTCGGTCGGATCGGCGACCGCGCTCGACGTGCAGCGCGCCGAAGTGGATCTCGCGACGCAACAGGTCGCGGCGCTCAACGCGCGCAACCAGGTGGAGATCGAGAAGCTGCGCCTCTTCCAGCAGCTCGGTGTCGAGCAGCCGGCGAACGTCGAGCTCACGACCTCCTTCGCGATCACGCCAGTCAACTTCAGCATCGACTCGCTGCTCGCGATGGCCCGCCAGCAGAATCCGCAGGTGCTCGCGCTCCGCGAGCGCGAGCGGGCCTCGGTCCTCACGGTGCGCGAGTCGCGCACTGCCTACACCCCATCGCTCAGCCTGAGCACCGGATGGGGCGGCTACACGCAGCGGTACACGGATACCGACGCGCTGATCTCGGGCGCGCGCTCGAACGCGGCACAGTCGTACGAGGGATGTCTCGCGAACAACTTCGCACGCCAGGGCGCGGGGCTCGCGACCTTCCCGTGCGGCACCGGGACGCTCAGCCCGAGCCAGGAAGCGGCGATTCGCAGCGCGAACGACCAGTATCCTTTCAACTTCACGAAGAGCCCGTGGTCGCTGCGCGCGACCGTGACGCTGCCGATCTTCAACGGATTCCTGCGCGAGCAGCGCGTCGAGGAAGCGGTCGCGTCGCGGAACAACGCGCGGACCCTGGTCCGCGCGCGCGAGCTCCAGCTCAACGCCGACGTGACCGGCGCGTATCTCACACTGGCGACGGCGCAGAAGACGGTCGCGGTGCAGGAGCAGAACGCCGCCCGGGCCCGCGACGAGCTGCGGTTGACCGAGGAGCGCTACCGCGTCGGGGCGGCGACGTTCCTGGACGTGGTGCAGGCGCGCGCCACGTACGAGCGCGCGGAGAGCGACCGGATCAACGCCGTCTACGACTATCACAAGGCTTTCGCCGCGCTCGAGGGCGCGGTCGGGCGCCCGCTGCGCTAACCCCCCAGAGGTCTACATGAGCAAAAAGGTCAAGTACTCGATCCTTGGCGTCGCCGGCGCGGTGATCATCGGAGTCGTCGTCCTGACGGCGATGAAGAGCGGCAACAAGGGAGTCGAGGTCCGCATCGAGCCCGTGCAGAGGCGCGATCTCGTCGCCTCGGTCACGGCGAGCGGGCAGGTCAGCCCGCACACCAAGGTCGACGTCGCCGCCGACATCAGCGGCCGCATCGTGCGGCTCGCGGTGAAGGAGGGGCAGATGGTGAGCAAGGGTCAGTTCCTGCTCCAGATCGAGCCCGCTCAGTACGAGGCGGCGGTGCAGCGCGCGGAAGCGGCGGTCGCGGCGGCGCGCGCGGCCGCGGCGCAGGCGAAGGCGAGCCTCGTCCAGTCGCAGCGCAACTACCAGCGCTCGGCCGAGATCCGGAAGTCGAACGCGACGCTCATCTCCGACGAGCAGCTCGAGCAGCTGAAGACCCAGGCCGAGGTGAATCAGGCGCTCGCCGACGCGGCGGACCACCAGGTGGACCAGGCGCTCGCGCAGCTCCGCGACGCACGCAGCGCGCTGATCAAGACCACGATCGTCGCCCCGATGAGCGGCCGCGTGACGCGCCTCAACGTCGAGCAGGGTGAGACCGCGGTGCCGGGCACCTTCAACAAGGACGCCGCCACGCTGCTCACCATCAGCGACATGGGCGTGCTCGAGACCAAGGTGAAGGTCGACGAGACCGATGTCGCGCGCATCAGCGTCGGCGACTCGGCGCAGATCCAGATCGACGCCTTCCCCGACACGACCTTCACGGGCCGCGTGGTCGAGATCTCGAACAGCTCGGTGAAGAGCGCGACGGCGACGTCGAGCGGCGATCAGGCGGTGGACTACGAGGTGACGATCCAGCTGCTCAACCCCCCGAACGAGACGCGTCCCGACTTCTCGGCGACGGCGAAGGTCGTGACGGCGAAGCGGCAGCAGGTGCTCTCGATCCCGATCATCGCGCTCACCGTGCGCGAGGACTCGGCGCTGAGCAGGGGCGACACCGCGGTCGGACTCGGCAAGGCGCGTCCGGCGAAGGAAGTCGGGAAGCGCGATGTCGAGGGTGTATTCGTGGTCGGCAAGGACATGAAGGTCGCCTTCAAGCCGGTGAAGGTCGGCATCGCGGGGGACAAGTACTTCGAGGTGGTCTCGGGGCTGAAGGAGGGTGAGCGCATCGTCGGCGGAACGTATCAGGCGATCCGCGACCTCCACGACGGCGCGCTGGTTCGAGAAGCGCCCAAGGCGAACACGCCGAAGTCCGGCGCCGAGGCGAAGGGCGCATGAGGAACACGGACGAGTATCCGATCAGCACGACCGAGGAGCGCCAGGCCGTCGTCTCGACGGCCGGCGCCGCCCCGGACACGGACTGGGTGATCGTGACGCGTGGGCTCAAGCGCGAGTACGACATGGGCGGTGAGATCGTGCGCGCGCTGCGCGGGGTCGATCTCGCGGTCCGGCGCAACGAGTACGTCGCGATCATGGGCCCGTCGGGGTCGGGCAAGTCGACGCTGATGAACCTGATCGGCTGCCTCGACACGCCTAACGAAGGGGAGTACTGGCTCAACGGGCAGCTCGTGTCGGCGATGAGCGACGACCAGCTGGCGCGCGTGCGCAACAAGGAGATCGGGTTCGTCTTCCAGACGTTCAACCTGCTCCCGCGGGCGACGGCGCTGCACAACGTCGAGCTCCCGCTGGTCTACGCGGGGATTCCCGGAGACGAGCGGCGGCAGCGCGCGGTGGAGGCGCTCGAGCGCGTGCAGCTCGGCGAGCGCATGAACCACAAGCCGAACGAGCTCTCGGGCGGCCAGCGCCAGCGCGTCGCCATCGCGCGCGCCCTGGTGAACCGCCCCTCGATCCTGCTCGCCGACGAGCCGACGGGAAACCTCGACTCGACGACGTCGGAAGAGATCATGAGGGTGTTCGAGGAGCTCGCCGAACAGGGGCAGACGGTGATCATGGTGACGCACGAGCCGGACATCGCCGCACACGCGCGCCGCGTGATCGTGCTCCGCGACGGCGTCATCGCGAGCGACGACAAGCGCTCGGCGTTCGCGCAGAAGGTCGGACTGTAAATCGGCTGGAGGCAGGAGGCCGACGGTAGGGGGCGACTGCGGCGTACGCGGTCGCGTCCAGCCTCCTGCCCACGGCTTCCAGCCCGCGGCAGAGCGATCGCCGATCACCCAGGAGTCCAATGCCGTTATTCGAAGCAGTCCGGCTCGCCCTCGCGACCATCCGGGCGCAGAAGCTGAAGAGCAGCTTCACCCTGCTCGGGGTGACGATCGGCGTGATGTTCCTCATCGCCGTGGTCTCCATCGTCGAGGGAATGAGCAAGTACATGGAGGAGGATTTCGCCGGGCGGCTGCTCGGCGTGAACACCTTCACTCTCCATCGCTTTCCCTGGTTCAACGGGAACGTGACCGAGGAGATGTGGCGCGAGTGGCAGCGGCGGCCGCGCATCTACTACTCGGATCTGCGCACGGTCACCTCGGTGCTGCCGGAGGGGACGCGCTACGCCGTCGAGAGCCAGGACAACGTCCGCGCGCTCTCGCCGTACGCGCGCGTGCGGCAGGTGGACGCGCACGCCGTGGACGGCGACTACTTCACGATCAAGCACTACGACCTCACGAGCGGGCGGACCTTCACCCAGCAGGAGCTCCAGCTCGGGACGACGTCGATGGTGATCGGGAGCGAGGTCGCGTCGTACTTCTTTCCGAACCTCGATCCGATCGGCCGCGAGCTGAAGATCGGCGGGATCCCCTACACCGTGATCGGGGTGATCGCGAAGCAGGGGACGCTGTTCGGGCTGTCGCTCGACAAGATGGTGATCGCGCCCTACAAGTCTCCCCTGCACCGCCTGACGAACCCGAAGGGCGACATCGACGGGATCATCGTCCAGTCGCCGACGGCGGTGGCGATGGACGACGCGATGGAGCAGGTGCGCGAGGTGATGCGCGGCCAGCGCAAGCTGCGGCCGTCGCAGCCGGACAACTTTGCGATGGAGACCTCGCAGTCGGCGCTCACGTTCATCATGAAGCTCAAGCGGATGCTGATGGTCGCGGGCACCGCCCTTCCCGCGATCGGGCTGATCGTCGGCGGGCTGGTGATCATGAACATCATGCTCGTCGCGGTGGCGGAGCGGACGCGCGAGATCGGGATCCGGAAGGCGCTCGGGGCGAAGCGGCGCGACATCCTGAGCCAGTTCCTCGTCGAGGCGGCGACGCTGAGCACGATGGGCGCGGTGATCGGCATCCTCATGGGAGCACTGATCGCCTTCGTGATCGCCGCGAGAACGCCGCTGCCGACGCACGTCGCGCTGTGGTCCGTGATCATGGCGACGCTGCTCGGCACGACCGTCGGCATCGTCGCCGGCGTCTACCCGGCGAGCCGCGCCTCGCGCCTCGACCCGATCGCCGCGCTGCGGCAGGAGTAGCCCATGTCGATGCGCGCCGCAGTGACGAACCTGAAGGAGGGGGTCGGAATCGCCTTCGACGCGATGCGGGCGAACAAGACGCGCGCCGCGCTCACGATCATGGGCGTCGCGGTCGGTGTCTTCGTCGTCGTCGCGATGTCCGCGGCGGTGCACGGGATCAACACGAGCGTCGCGAAGGATCTGGAGTCGGCGGGCCCGACGTCGTTCTACGTCTACAAGCGTCCCATCTCGATGATGAACGCCTGCGACGGAACCGACGAGACCTGCCCGTGGCGGCGCAATCCGCCGCTCACGGTGCGCGAGGCGGAGGCGATCGGCCGGCTGCCGACGATCGCGGCCATCACGGCGCACTCGGCGACCGGCGAGAAGGTCCGCTACAAGGACCGGCAGCTGAACCAGGTGGGGATCGACGCCTACACTCCCAACTGGACCGAGGTGGACGGGGGCGACATCTACCCCGGACGTAGCTTCACCTCGCAGGAGGCGCAGGCGGCGGCGCGGGTGATCATCCTCAACGAGAACGCCGCGAAGGCGCTCTTCGGGGACAGCGACCCGCTCGACAAGCTGGTGGACATCAACGGTCAGCCCTTCCAGGTCATCGGGATCTACCACTATACCGCGAGCTTCCTCGGAAAGCCCGGCTCCGCGCAGAGCGGCGACTCGCCGACGGGGATCATCCCGCTCGAGACGGGACGGCGCCATCTCCAGATGTCGATGCGCTGGGTGGACTTCACCGTCAAGCCGCGCGCCGAGGTGAAGCAGGTCGAGGCGATCGACGATGTGACGGCGACGCTGCGGTCGATGCGCGGGCTGCGGCCGGGCCAGGACAACAATTTCGCGGTGACGACGCAGGACCGGCTGCTCGAGGTCTACAACGGCTTCTTCGGGACCTTCTTCGTCATCCTTATCGCCATCTCGGCGGTGGGCGTCCTGGTCGGAGGGGTAGGGGTCGTCGCGATCATGATGATCAGCGTCACGGAGCGCACCCGTGAGATCGGCGTCCGGAAGGCGCTCGGCGCCACCCGCTGGACGATCCTCTGGCAGTTCCTCGTCGAGGCGGTGACGCTGACCGGCGTCGGCGCGGCGGCGGGGTTCATCATCGGCGCGGGGATCACGGCGCTCATCCGCTCGATGACCCCGATCCCGGCCGAGATCCCGGCGAGCGCGATCCTCGCGGCCGTCCTCGGGAGTGTGGTGACGGGGATCGTCTTCGGGATCGTCCCGGCCTTCCGGGCGGCGCGCCTGGACCCGGTGATCGCGCTCCGCTACGAGTAGCCAAACATCAGAGGTTCGTAAGCGAAGGCCGCCGGTGATGCGAACCGGCGGCCTTCGTCGTATCGTTCAGGGCCATGCGCCAGACCGACGTCGTCACGAGCGCGCTCGAGCAGATCCGGGCCAACAAGCTGCGGTCGTTCTTCACGCTGCTCGGGATCATAGTCTCCGTCACCTTCCTGGTGGCGGTCGTCGCGATCATCCAGGGGATGAACGCGTACGTGCGCGAGAACCTCGCGAACGCGGTGATCGGCTCGAACGCCTTTCAGGTTCGGCGATTCCCGATCCAGGTCGGCCTGATCGACGACGAGGTGTTCCGGAGGCTCGCCCGGCGGCCGAAGATCACACCCACCGACGCGGCGGCCGTTCGGGCCGCGATCCCCGACGCGCAGGCCGTGAGCCTGCAGTCGGGGTGGCCGACGCCGACGTCGGACATCGTATGGCGGGAACGCGAACAGGACGACATCCCGGTGTTCGGGGTGACCGCGGATTATCAGACGGTGCAGGACTACCAGTTCAGCGGCGGCCGACCGCTGAGCGATCTCGACGTGCGCGAGAAGCGCCCGGTCGCGATCGTCGGCGCGGACGTCGCCGACAAGCTCTTCGAGGGAGTCGATCCGGTCGGCAAGGACATGCGAATCGGCGGGGCGCTGTTCACCGTCGTCGGCGTCGTCGCGAAAAAGGGGCGCGTGCTCGGCCAGTCGTTCGACGCGTTCGTGATGATCCCGATCACGCAGTTCGAGATGATGTACGGACGGCGCAGCACGAACACCATCTCGGTGAAGATGCGCGAGGCGAAGGACGTCGCCGGCGCGATGCAGCGCGCGGAGGAGGCGATGCGCGTCGCGCACAGGCTGCGACCCTCGCAGGACAATGACTTCTCCGTGGAGACGGCGGATGCGCTGATCGCCTTCTGGGAGCAGCTCACGAAGGTGCTCTTCAGCGTGATCCCCGCCGTGGTCGCGATCGGGGTGGTAGTCGGCGGGATCGTGATCATGAACATCATGCTGATGGCGGTGACGGAGCGGACGCGCGAGATCGGGATCAGGAAGGCGGTCGGCGCGACGGCGCGCGACATCCAGCAGCAGTTCCTCGCCGAGTCGGTCGCGCTCGCGGCGATGGGCGGGATGATCGGGGTCGGCGTCGGATGGCTGTTCGCGATGCTGATCGCCGCCGTCTCTCCTCTGCCCGCGCGCGTCACGCTCTGGTCGATCCTCCTCGCGGTGGGGCTCGGCGCGGGGGTGGGGGTGCTCTTCGGAGTCTATCCCGCCTCGCGCGCGGCGAAGCTCGACCCGATCACCGCGCTGCGCGCCGAGTAGCAGCGATGCGCATCGTCGACCGGCTCGACCAGAACCTCACCATCGCGCTCGACACGCTGCGCGCGGGGAAGATCCGCTCGGCGCTGACGATCCTCGGCGTGGTGATCGGGGTCGCGACGGTGATGGCGATGGCGGCGATCGTCCAGGGGATCCGCGAGCAGATCGTGCACACGATCGAGATCGCCGGTCCGACGACCTTCTACGTCATCCGCTACTTCTCGAGCACTCCCGTCAACCCCAACCGGCTGCCGCGCGAGGCGAAGAGCAGACCCGATCTCGTGCCCGACGAGGCGCAGCGCATCGCGTCGCTGCCGGAGATCGGCTACGCGGCGATCTGGGCACAGGTGTTCGGCCGCGTCGAGTACCAGGGCGAGCGCACGCAGCAGATGACGTTCATGGCGGCGGACGACCGCTACACGGAGATCCAGGGCGGCGAGCTGCTCGAGGGACGCTGGTTCACCAAGGCCGAGCTGAAGACCGGGTCCGCCGTGGCGGTGATCGATCACGACGTCGCGCGCAAGCTGTTCGGGCAGGCGAACCCGATCGACAAGGTCGTGCGCCTCGCGGGACGCCCGGCGCGCGTCATCGGCCTGTACGCGCCGCCGGAGAACATCTTCGCGCCGCAGGGGCAGCAGGTGGGCGCGGTCATCCCCTTCCTCTTCGCGGACCACGCGTTCGTCATCGACAAGATCAACGCGCTGTTCATCGCCGTGAAGCCGCGACCGGGGATCACGGTGAGCGAGGCGCAGGACGCGGTCACCGTCGCGATGCGGGAGATCCGCTCGCTGCGACCAGGTCAGCGCAACAGCTTCGACATGATCACGCAGGACCAGATCCTCGACACCTTCAACAAGCTCACGGGAGTTTTCTTCCTCGTGATGATCGTGCTCTCGGGGGTCGCGCTCATGGTCGGCGGGATCGGGGTCATGGCGATCATGATGGTGTCGGTCACGAGCCGCACGCGCGAGATCGGCGTGCGCAAGGCGCTCGGCGCGACGAACTCCGACATCCTGCTGCAGTTCCTGGTGGAGGCGTCGACGCTGACCGGCGTGGGCGGGATCATCGGGATCCTCGTCGGTCTCGGCTTCGGCAAGCTCGCGACGCTGGCGATGAGCATCGAGGCGTCGCCACCGATCACCCTCACGCTCATCGCGGTAGGCGTCTCGGTGGGGATCGGGATCGCCTTCGGGCTGCTGCCGGCGATGCGCGCGGCGCGGCTGGATCCGATCGAGGCGCTCAGGTACGAGTAGGCGGGTCGGGTTCGACACGGCGACGAGTGACGCGGGAGGCTCCGACGACGAACGAGAAATGAGAGAGGTACCCGGCGGGTGGTATTCTCAACTCCCCCCTCGTCCTCCCTCGTTTCTCGTCGAACATCGGGTCCTCTCACGTTTCACGTCGTAGTGTCATAGCCTGTATATTGCCGCGATGAACTCTGTCGACATTCTCGCGATCGCCGCGCACCGTGACGACGTCGAGCTGACGTGCGGCGGGACGCTGATCAAGGCGGCGAACAGGGGACAGCGCACCGCGATCATCGACCTCACGCAGGGTGAGATGGGGACGCGCGGGAGCGCGGATCTGCGCGCGCGCGAGGCGAGCCACGCGGCGGAGATACTCGGCGTGACCGCGCGCGAGAACGCGGGCTTTCCCGACGCGGGGATCGAGAACAATCCGCGGACGCGGGCGACGCTCGCGGTGATGATCAGGAAGTTCAGGCCGCGCGTCGTGATCGCTCCCTCGCCGATCGGGCGGCATCCAGACCATCGCGTCGCCTCGGAGCTCGTGCGTGACGCCTGCTTCATCGCCGGCCTCGCGAAGGTCGAGCCGACGGTTCCGGTGCATCGGCCGAAGAAAGTGATCCACTGCATCACGTACCGTCAGGACTTCGACAAGCCGACCTTCGTCGTCGACGTCAGCGCCGAGTTCGAGCGCAAGATGGAGGCGATCCGCTGCTACGCGTCGCAGTTCGACGGGGCGATCCAGGCGGGGGAAGTCTACCCGAACGGGGAGCCCCTGTACGACATCGTCAGGCACGATGCGGCATACTACGGATCGCTGATCCGCACGCGCTACGGCGAGCCGTTCTTCACCTACGAGACGATGCGCGTCGACGACGTCGCCGCGCTCGAGGTATCGACGTTCTGAGATGACGACACCGGCGGACGAGCTGACCTACACGAGCTACCTCGCGCTCCCGGAGCTGCTGCGGCTGCAGCGTCCACGGTCGGCGCCGGAGCACCCGGACGAGCTGCTGTTCATCGTCGTCCATCAGGCGAGCGAGCTGTGGTTCAAGGTCATCATCCACGAGCTCGACACCCTGCTCGACCGGATGGAGGCGGACGACGCGCTCGGCGCGCTCGCGGCGTCGAAGCGGGTGAACACGCTCGTCCGGATCGTGACGCACCAGCTGTCGTCGCTCGAGACGCTCCCGCCGCAGCGCTTCGCGGAGTTCCGCGGATACCTCGGCACGTCGAGCGGGTCGCAGAGCGAGCAGTTCCGCGCGATCGAAGCGAAGTCGGGGCTCCGCGACGCGCACTTCATGCAGGCGATCTCGGAGCACGGCGAGGCACCTGCGGTCGTGCGCGACGCGCTCGCGCGGCCGACGCTGCAGGACACCTTCGAGCGGATGATCGCGCGCGCCGGTACGAGCCTCGAGGCGCTCTACACCGACCCCGCGCAGACGCCGCTCTTCATGCTCGCCGAGGCGCTGATCGAGTACGAGCAGGGGTTCGCGATGTGGCGCTTCCTGCACGTGCAGCTGGTCGAGCGGGTGATCGGGCCGACGACCGGCGGCACCGGGGGCACCCTCGGCGCGAAGTATCTCGCGCGCACGGTGTCGCAGCGCTTCTTCCCGAGCCTGTGGGCGGTACGCGGAAAGTTCTACGGCGCGGGTGGCGCCGCGCGGTGAGGCTGA
>DASVXU010000199.1:0-3242 GCA_036392515.1 Gemmatimonadaceae bacterium
CGCACGACCTCCTCGAAGTCCACCACCGAGCTCCGCCCGCTCACCTGCCACAGCCCCGTGATCCCGGGCTTCGCGCCGAGCCGGCGGAAGTGGTGCTCCTCGTAGCTCGACATGTCCGACTCGAAGAACGGACGCGGACCCACCAGCGTCATGTGCCCCATCAGCACGTTCAGCAGCTGCGGCAGCTCGTCCAGGCTCCACTTCCGCAGCAGCGCGCCCACGCGCGTCACTCGCGGATCGTTGGGGATCTTGAAGAGCCGCGGGTCCGACGTGTAGTTCAGGTGCGCGAGCTCCTTCTTCCGCGCGTCGGCGTCCTGGCACATCGTGCGGAACTTCAGCATGCGGAAGCGACGCCCGCTGTATCCCGCGCGATCCTGCCGGAAGAAGACGGGGCCCGTCGAGTCGAGCTTGATCAGCAGCGCGATCGCCGCGAAGAGCGGCGCGAGGACGAGCAGCATCGCGCCCGACAGCGCGATGTCGAGGCATCGCTTCACGAACAGCTGCCGTCCCTTGAGCGAGGGCCGCGTGAGCTGCACGAGCGGGACCCCGCGCCGCCAGATGAGCTGCGGCTTCACGATCCCCTGGTGCTTGAGGCGCGGGACGGAGAACACCTCGCACCCGGCGAGGGTGCCGAGGTCCACCACCGCCGCGAAGGTGTCCGAGTCCACGGCGCCCGAGATGATCAGCGTCTCGACGCGATGGCGGTAGATCGTCCCCACCAGGTCGTCGATGTGCGCGAGCGCCCGCGGTTCGCGCGTCGTTCCGGTGCTGATGAAGCCCACGATCTCGAGGTCGCCGTGCTGCCGGAACATCGGCTCGCGCACGTCGAGCTCACCGTGTCCCGGCGAGCTGACGAAGAGCGTCCGCGCGCGCGCCGTCGGGCGGATTCTCGCCACCGCGCGGTCGATCCCGAGCCGCGAGAGCGAGAGCGCGACCGCGCCGCAGATCGTGGTGAGGACGAAGCCGAGCACCGCCGAGACGTGGAAGTCCGCCCAGATGCGTCCCCAGAAGAGCAGCGCGAAGCCGATCGCCGTCCCCGCGGCGAGCCGCGATACGCTCCGCCGGTAGTCGCCCGACGCATAGGTGCCGAGCGCCGCGAGGCCGAGCACCACCGCGACGAGAAGCTGCAGCGGCGGATAGGTGCCCGGCGGCACCAGGTCACCGAGAACGGTCGCGACGCCGCGGCCGAGCCAGTGGTGATCGCGCGCGCCGCGGATGACCGCCCGCAGGGCGAACAGGGTCACCACGTCGGCGGTGAAGAGGACCCCGAGCCTGATGAAGCTGCGCAGCACGTGGCGGCGAACTCGCGGGCGCGCCATGCGCTGCAGCGCGATCGGCGTCGGCACCTTGTAGATGTCGGCGCCAAGGCCGCCACTGAGTCTGCGCCGGCGCGTCGTCGCGTCGGCCGCTGCTGCGTCGATCATCGTCGGGGGGAAGGCTCGGTACGGATGCGGCGGGTGCAGCGGATGCGGCGTGCCTAACGACGCCCGGAGGTGTCGGCAGGTCGGCCGCGCAAGATGAGACCGCGGCCGGCGTCACACAAGCCGAGAATCATTAGGCCGCTCTCATCGAGACCTCGCGGTCTCGTATCAGGACGCCCGGAATGACCCTTTCGTAAATCCCGCGGTCCGCGCCTCAACCCAGTGACCCGCGATCGCGTCACCGAACGCCGCGCAGCAGCGCTCCCTCTCGTACGAGGCGAGGAAGGCCTCCCTCCCCCGCGCCCCGATCGCGCGCGCCGCCCGAGGGTCGCGCGCCCACTCGCGCACCGTTTCCACGATCCTCGCCGCCGCGTCGCCGCTCGCCGGATCGACAACGATCCCGCATCCCGCCTCCAGCACGGTCTCCCCGCTCTCGCTCCGCTCCGGTCCGACGAAGATCGCCGGCCGCCCGCTCGCCATGATGCCGTAGAGCTTCCCCGGCACCGAGATCCCGACGAAGGGGGCGCGCAGGGAGATCAGGTGCGCGTCGGCCACGCTCAGCGAGTACTTCAGCTTCTCGCGCGGGAAGTACTCGCGGTACGTCGTGTTCCCGATCCCATGCTCGGCGACGAACGCCTCGATCTCCTTCCGCCGTGGCCCGTCGCCGACGAAGAGCCAGAACAGCCTGGCGTCGTCCTTCGTCCGGCGCATCGCCTCGAGGATCGGGCCGAACTCGTGGACGAGTCCCGCGTTCCCCGAGTACATCACGACGAACTTCTCGCGCAGCCCCAGCTCGTCGATCAGGGGGTTGGACTCGCGCGGCGTCGGCTCGACCTCCTCCTTCCGGTTCCAGACGTGCACCGTGTGCGCGCGCTCCGGACGCACTCCCTTCGCGAGGATGCGCGCCTTCATGTGCGCGCCGAGATCCACGACGAAGTCGGCCCCGCGGTAGCCCACCGCGTTCGTCCACTCGAGCGCGCGCGCGGCGAGCGATCCCGGCTTCAGCATCCCCGTCGCGATCTCCGCGTCGGGATGGAGGTCCATGCTCCAGATGCCGTAGCGCTGCCCGCGGATCCGCTTCGCGATCGCGCCGAGGAAGGAGAGGAGGGGCGGCGTCGTGAGGACGACGACGCCGTCGTAGCGGCGCTTCCCGCCGAGCAGGGCGCCTAACGCCTGCAGGTAGAAGGTGGCGTAGTCCACCAGCCGCCCGAGGTGCCGCGCGCGCCCGAATCCCGTCGTGCGCACGCGCATGATCGTCACGCCGTGGCGCGTCTCGCGCAGCGGCGCCGGCACCTTCCCCTTCACGTAGCGCCCGCGGCTCGCGAGGACGCTGACGTCGTACCCCTCCGCCGCGAGATGCTCGGCGAGGTCGGTGAGGTGCTGGCCGGTGGAGGCGACATCGGGCCAGTAGTGCTGATTGACGAAGAGGAGGGACGGCTTGCGTCCCTCCTCCCGTGGCGCGGCGGCCGGCTCTCCGGCCGCCGCGTCGATGGTCGCTGCCATGCGCCCCGTCAGGCGGACGTCGCGACTGGCTCCGCGGCGTGCGCGCTCCCGTCGCGCGGGATCAGACCCTCGAGCTTGTCGCCGTGCGGCCGCGGCGCTTCGCGCTCCTCGACCGCCGACTTGCGCGCGCGATCGGCGACGCCCGCGGGCGCCGGGGGCTGGACGGTGTACGTCTCGGGCTGCGCCGCGAGCTCGCCGTAGATCCAGGCATACGTCCGCCGTAAGCCCTCCTCGAGCGAGATCCGCGGCTCCCAGCCCAGCACCTCGCGCAGCTTCGTGTTGTCCGAGTTCCGCCCCCGCACCCCCTGCGGCGCCGTC
>DASVXU010000200.1:0-34195 GCA_036392515.1 Gemmatimonadaceae bacterium
GAGGCCGCGGATGGTGTAGCGCCCCGACTCGTCGGTCATCGCGCCACGGGTGGTGCCGGTGACGACGACCTGCACCGCGCTGATCGGCTGTCCCGAGGCGGAGTCGGTCACGGTGCCCGTGATCGTCGCTGTCTGCTGTGCCGCTGCGATCGCTGGGGCGCCTAACGCCGCAACGAGCAGTCCTACGACCGTGCTCCGACTGAGCAAGTGTCGTCTCATCGACCTGCCTCCTGACGGGGTGATGGAACGGCCGCGCGGCCGGGGGAGAGGGGTCGGCGTGCGGCTCTGACCGCGGTGGGTCACCAGCGGAAATGCAGGCTCCGCGGTGGGGCCTACTATGCTGGCGAAATGGCGCTTCGCGCAAGGCTGGCGTGAAGTCCTGACCGGTTGCCGACCTGCGCCTGTCTGCCGCTACCCGGCGACCACGAATAGCCGGTCGTCGCCTTGAATGGGCGTGGTGGCGGGCTTAACATTCTCTGCTCGCCCATCAGCATCCAAGTCACGGACGAATGCCCACTTACGAATATCGCTGCCCCGAGGGGCACGTGTTCGAGAAGTTCTATCGCACCATCTCGAGCGCCGAGTCGACCCCCGCCTGCCCGGTCTGCGGGAAGCCGGCCGAGCGCCAGGTCTCGGGGGGCGCGGGGCTCATGTTCAAGGGCTCCGGCTTCTACCTCACCGACTACGGCAAGAACGCCCACTCCTCCAAGGGGCCGGTGAAGCCCGCCGCCAAGGGGGAGGGAAGCGGCTCCGCGCCCGAATCGAAGAGCGAGAGCAAGGCCGAGAAGCCGGCGGGAAGCGAGTCCAAGCCCGCCGCTCCCGCGCCGACGAAGAAGCCGAGCGCGGAATGAGCAGCGCGGAGCGGATCCGCGGCGAGCTCGCGCGCGCCGCCCGCGCCCTCGGCGCGCCTGAGGGGGTCGAGCCGGTGCTCGAGCGTCCGCGCGACCCGCAGTTCGGCGAGTGGGCCACCAATCTCGCGATGACCCTCGCCCGCCCCCTCCGGAAGTCGCCGCGCGACATCGCGACGGCGCTCATCGACAAAATGGACCTCGGCGCGGCGGGCGTGTCCGCTGCCGAGATCGCGGGACCCGGCTTCATCAACTTCCGCATCGACGCGGGGACCCTCGCCTCGGGGCTTCCCGCAATAGTAGCGGAAGGCGACCAATTCGGCCGCCGCCAGTCCGGCGGGGGCCGCGCCGTCAACGTCGAGTTCGTTTCCGCGAATCCGACCGGACCGCTCCACGTCGGCCACGGCCGGCAGGCGGCGCTCGGCGACGCGATCGCGGCGCTGCTCGAGTGGTCGGGGTGGAAGGTCTCGCGCGAGTTCTACTACAACGACGCCGGTGTGCAGATCGCGAACCTCGCGCTCAGCGTGCAGGCGCGCGCGCGCCAGCTCGCCGGGATGGACGCCCCGATTCCCGAGGGCGGCTACCACGGCGAGTACATCCGCGAGATCGCGGCGCGCTACGTCGAGGAGAATCCGCGCGACGCGAAGGCCGAGGACCTGGACGGGATCCGCCGCTTCGCGGTGAAGGCGCTGCGCCGCGAGCAGGACCTCGACCTCCAGGCGTTCGGCGTCGCCTTCGACACCTACTATCTCGAGAGCTCGCTCTACGAGAACGGGATGGTCGAGAAGACGGTGGCGATGCTGCAGGAGAAGGGTGCGACGTACGAGAGCGAGGGCGCGCTCTGGCTCCGCACGACGGAGTTCGGCGACGACAAGGACCGCGTCATGCGGAAGCGCGACGGGACCTACACGTACTTCCTGCCGGACGTGGCCTACCATGTCACGAAGTGGGAGCGGGGCTTCCAACGCGCGATCAACGTGCAGGGCGCGGACCATCACAGCACGGTGACGCGCGTGCGCGCCGGACTCCAGGCGTTGGGCATGGGGATCCCCGAGGGGTACCCGGACTACGTGCTGCACCAGATGGTGACGGTGATGCGCGGTGGGGAGGAGATGAAGATCTCCAAGCGCGCGGGGAGCTACGTGACGGTGCGCGACCTCATCGACGAGGTCGGGCGCGACGCGGTGCGCTACTTCTTCCTGATGCGGAAGGGAGACTCGCAGCTCGTCTTCGACGTGGACCTCGCGCGCTCGCAGAGCGAGGAGAATCCCGTCTACTACATCCAGATGGCGCACGCGCGCCTCTGCGGGATCTTCCGCGTCGGCGAGATCGACGCCGCGACGATCACCGGTGCCGGCGTCGACTTCGCGCGGCTCTCGCTTCCCGAGGAGCAGGAGCTGGTGAAGGCGCTGCTCGACTTCCCCGCGCTCGTCGCCGGTGCCGCCGAGGCGCTCGAGCCGCACCGCGTCGCGAACTACCTGCTCGACACCGCGCGCCGCATCCATCTGTGGTACCACAAGGCGCACGTGCTCAACGAGCCGGCGGAGATCATGAACGCGCGACTGCTCCTCGCGCGGGCGTCGATGGTGGTACTGCGGAATGGACTGGCTATCCTCGGTATTACGGCGCCGGAGCGAATGTGATGCTCGATGCGAGCTCGCGGAAAAATGCGGTGCGGGGCGTCGTGAACGAGCGATGCGGGGGGGCGGCACGCGCCTTCGGCGCGGCCGCGAGACCGCGATGCGGGATGCGGGATGCGGGAAATACCCAATGATACGGGACTGGCCGAGCGCGAGCCGCCTGCGGCTCGCGCTCGGCCCCATCCCGCATCGCTTTTCCCGCATCCACGCATCCCGTATCGCGGTATCCCGCCGCAGGCGGACACCTCGCATCGCTCGTTCCCCTGTTCCCGCATCCCCGCCTGAACTTCAAACTTCGGACTGCCCTCAGATGCTTCTAGTCGTCGGTTCCGTCGCGCTCGACTCGGTCGAGACTCCCTTTGGCCGTGCCGACAACGTGCTCGGCGGATCGGGGACCTTTTTCTCCGCCGCGGCGAGTCTGCTGACGCCGGTGCAGCTCGTGGGGGTCGTGGGAAGCGACTACCCGGTGGATCAGCTGCAGCCGCTCGCGAAGCGCGGCGTCGATCTCGCCGGGCTGGAGCGGGCGGAGGGCACGTCGTTCCGCTGGCGCGGCCGCTATCGGCACGACCTGAACAGCGCCGAGACGATCGAGACGCACCTCGGCGTCTTCTCGCACTTCAGCCCGAAGATTCCCGAGCAGTTCAAGAGCGCGCCCTTCGTGTTCCTCGCGAACATCGACCCGCGGCTGCAGCTCGACGTGCTGCGCCAGGTGAAGAAGCCGAAGCTGGTCGCCTGCGACACGATGAACTTCTGGATCGAGAGCCGTCGCGCCGACCTGCTGGAGCTGCTCGCGCACGTGGACCTCATCACGCTGAACGACGGCGAGGCGCGGCAGCTCACGGAGAAGTTCAACCTCGTGCAGGCGGCGCGCTGGATCCTCGAGCGGGGCCCGAGGCACGTGATCATCAAGAAGGGCGAGCACGGCGCGTTCATGTTCAGCCGCGACACGATCTTCTTCGCGCCGGCGTATCCGCTCGAGTCGGTGTTCGACCCCACGGGCGCGGGGGACTCCTTCGCCGGCGGCTTCATGGGCTACCTGGCGCGCACGGGCGACCCGAGCGAGCGCAACATGCGCCGCGCGATGATCTACGGCGCGGCGTTAGGCAGCTTCGCCGTCGAGAAGTTCAGCGTGCAGCGGCTGCTCGAGGTCTCGCCGGCGGACCTGTCGCGGCGCGTCGGCGAGTTCCAGCAGCTCGTCGCCTTCGAGGCGGAGAACGCGTGAGCGCGAAGGACGGGCTCACCTACGGCGACGCGGGCGTCAGCATCGACGCCGCTGACGAGGCGAAGGAGCGCATCCGCCGGCTCGTCGAGAGCACCTTCACCGCGGGGGCGCGCGGCGCCTTCGGCGGATTCGGCGGGATGTTCCGCGTCCCCGAAAGCGCGAAGGCGCCGCTGCTCGTCGCGAGCGCGGACGGCGTGGGGACCAAGATCAAGGTCGCGATCGAGGCCGACCGCCACGACACGATCGGCCACGACCTGGTGAACCACTGCACGAACGACATCCTCGTGCAGGGTGCGTCGCCGCTCTTCTTCCTCGACTACGTGGCCTTCGGCAGGCTCGAGCCGCGCGTCGTGGAGGGCGTCGTCGCCGGCGTCGCGGCGGGCTGCCGCGAGAACGGGTGCGCGCTCATCGGCGGCGAGACGGCGGAGATGCCGGGCGTGTACACGCCCCCCGACTACGACCTTGCCGGCTTCATCGTCGGGCTCGTCGAGGAGAACCGAGTGTTAGGCAGCGAGCGCGTCCGCGTCGGCGACGTGCTCGTCGGGCTCGAGAGCTCGGGGCTGCACACGAACGGCTACTCGCTGGCGCGCCGCATCGTGAGCGAGCGGATGAAGCTCGGGGCGCACGACCGCTTCCCGGGCACGGAGCGCTCGGTGGCCGACGTCTTGCTCGCCGTACACCGCTCGTACCTCGCGGCGCTGCGACCGGTGCTGGATCACATCCACGCGATGGCGCACATCACAGGAGGCGGATTGCCGGGGAACCTGAACCGGGCACTGCCGGGTACGATGGACGCGCTCGTGGAGACGGGGACATGGACGGTCCCGAGTGTCTTCCAGGAGCTGGCGCGAGCCGGCGGCGTCGAGCGATCCGAGATGTTTCGGGCCTTCAACATGGGCGTCGGTATGGTGGTAATCACCGACGAGTCCGCGGCCGAGCGAGTGATCGCGTCGGCGGGAGCGGCCGGGGTGCCGGCCTGGCCCATGGGACGGATCGTGAATGGCGCCGGGCGAGTGGTTCTCACCTGAACGGAGCAACTCGAATGAAGCGTAATTTCGTCGTCGTGACGGGCGCGCTGATGGTGAGCGCGGGGATGGTGCAGGCGCAGGGCGGACGGCATTGCCAGTACGCCTCGCTCACGAGCTCGTGCGAGACCGCGGCCGACGTCTTCGTGTACATGGCGCCGCAGGTCGGACAGGCGATCGCCGGCGGGAACTCGACGCTCGGCCAGGGCGGCTCCCTCGGCGGACTGGGGCACTTCGCGGTCTCGGTGCGCGGAAACGTGGTGCGCGGATCGGTACCCGACCTGAGCAACTATTCTCCCGCGACGCAGGGATCGACGACCATCAAGACGAAGGACCAGTTCCTCGGGCTTCCCACCGTGGACGCGGCGATCGGGATCTTTCCCGGGCTCAACCTCGGCGTGACACGCGTCGGCGGCATCGACGCGCTCCTCAACGCCGCCTACATCCCCGAATACGACGGCGGCTCGGTGAAAGTGAAGGTGCCTAACGGCGCGGTGAAGTTCGGCTACGGCGCGCGGATCGGCATCCTGCAGGAGGGCATCATCTCCCCCGGCGTCGGCTTCAGCTACGTGCGGCGCGACCTTCCGACGGTGGACATCACCGCCACGACGAGCGCCGGAACGCTCGAGGTGCACGACATCTCGCTGAAGACGACGAGCTGGCGCGTGACGGCGAGCAAGAATCTGCTGCTGTTCGGGCTCGCGGTGGGCGGCGGGCAGGACAAGTACGACGCGTCGGGCACGATCGGGATCGTCGGCGCGCCGTCGACGTCGGGGCCGAGCTACCCGTCGCAGACGATGACCCGCACGAACTACTTCGCCGACGTTTCGATGAACCTCATGCTCGCGAAGCTCGTCGCCGAGATCGGGCAGGTCTCGGGCGGTGACGTGCAGACGTACAACACCTTCTCCGGCAAGGCCGCGGATGCGTCGCGTCTGTACGGCTCGGTCGGGCTGCGCGTCGGGTTCTGATTCCCATGAAGGGTCGAAGCGGCGTCGTCCTCGCCGGCGTGCTCGCCGTGCTGTGGGCGGCGCCGCTTCGCGCGCAGAACGGCACGGCGCCGCTCGACCCGCAGTGCGCGGGTGGAAGCTCGGTGTTCCAGGACGTCTGCCAGAAGGCGACGGATCTCTACCGGCTCCTCGCGCCGCAGCTCGGCGCGGTGGTCGCGGGAGGAAACGCGACGCTCGGGCGTGTGACGCCGCTCGGTCCAGGGCACTGGACGCTCGGCCTGCGCATCCACGTCGTCGGCGGGAGCGTCCCCGACCTGCAGAACTTCCCCGCCGACACGGGGCTGGCGAAGCGCACGACCTTCACGCAGCAGAGCTATCCGCTCCCCCTGCCGCTGGTGAGCGGGGCGTTGGGCGTGCTGCCGACCGTCGACGTCGGCGGCGTGCGCGTCGGCGGGCTCGACGCGCTCGTCAACGCGGCGTGGCTGCCTAACGCGTCGCACGGCAGCATCTCGGTGCGACTGCCGAGCGGCTCGCTGAAGCTGGGCTTCGGCGCGCGCATCGGGCTCGTCGATCCGCCCGGGCGGCTGCCGGCGGTGAGCGCCACCATCATCCGCCGCGACCTGCCGATCGTCGACGCGGCGGCGAACTTCGGCGCGAACAGCGACCGTGTCGCGGTGGAGAACCTCCGCGTCCACACCACCGCGTGGCGGATCGTGACCGGCGGCTCCCTCGGACCGGTGCGGCTGCACTTCGGCGGGGGGCGCGACCGCGCGCACAGCGCGATGAACCTCTTCGTCGAGCTGCAGCCCCCGCGCTGCACCTACGGCCCGGCGGCGTGCAGCGGACATCCGTTCGAGGAGTTCACGCAGACGGTCTCGCGCTCGCAGCTCTTCGCCGACGCGAGCGTCCATGTGTGGGGGATGACGCTGACCCTGGAGGGGGGACGCGCGGGGGCGATCTCGCTCCCGACGTACAACGCGTTCACCGGCCACGCGCCGGGCTCCGCGCTGTGGGAGGGCGCGCTCGGCATCCGCGTCGGAACGGGGAGATGAGCGACGTCGATCCCCGGCGCGAGGCGGACGCGCGGGTCATGCGGCGCGCCCTCGCGCTCGCCCGTAGAGGATGGGGACAGACGGCGCCGAACCCGATGGTCGGCGCCGTCGTCGTTCGCGACGGCGCGATCGTCGGCGAAGGATTTCACGCGAGACATGGCGAGGCGCACGCCGAGCGCGTCGCGCTCGAGCAGGCGGCGGAGCGCGCCCGTGGCGCCACGCTTTACGTCACCCTCGAGCCGTGCAACCATCAGGGGAAGCAGCCGCCGTGCGCGCCATTCGTCGCGCGCTCCGGCGTCGCTCGCGTCGTGGTCGCGACACGCGATCCGAACCCGCATGCCGCCGGCGGCATCGCAGTGCTCGAGCAGGCCGGGATCGCCGTGGACGTCGGCGTCGAGGAAGCGGAGGCGCGCGAGCTCAACGCCGCCTTCTTCCACCGCTTCGCCGCCGACCGGCCCTGGGTGACGCTCAAGCTCGCGGTATCGGTGGACGGCGCGATCGCCGACGCGGCGCGCTCGCGCGGCTGGCTCACCGGGCCGCAGGCGCGGCGCGAGGTGCATCGCCTGCGCGCCGACGCCGACGCGATCGCGATCGGCATCGGCACCGCGCTCGCCGACGACCCGCTCCTGACGGTGCGCGGGCGCATCAAGCCCCGCGTGCCCCCGCTGCGCGTCGTCTTCGATCGCGAGGCGCGGCTCCCACTCGCCTCGCGCCTCGTGCGGACGGCGGTGCAGGCCCCGCTGCTCGTGATCACGAACGGCAGCTTCCCGGCGCGCGAAGCGGCGCTCCACGAGGCGGGCGCGCGCGTCCTCCGCGCCGAGGGCACCGACCAGGCGCTGCGCGCGTTGCGAGGGGAGGGAATCCACTCGCTCTTCGCGGAAGGCGGGGCGGGGCTCGCCGGGGCGCTGCTCGCCGCGAAGACGGTGGACCGATTGATTATCTTTCGTGCACCGATCCTCCTCGGCGGCGGCGCGCTCCCGGCCTTCTCGATGGCGCCCGCCAGCCCGCTCGAGGGCGCGCCGCGGCTTCGCGTCGTGAAGCAGCGACGGCTCGGCGAGGACGAGATGACCATCTACGCGATGCACTGACCGTGTTCACCGGAATCGTCGACGACGTCGGAACGATCGAGCGGGTGGCGACGACGGAGGCGGGGCGCGAGCTCCGCGTCCGGACGCGCTATCGCGATCTGGTCGATGGCGAGAGCATCGCCTGCAACGGCGCCTGTCTGACGGTCCGCGAGCACGGCGAAGGATGGTTCACCGTCGCCGCGGTGGTGACCACCCTCGGAAGGACGACGATCGGCGGCTGGCGCGAGGGGACGAGAGTCAACCTGGAGCGGGCGATGCGCCCCGGCGACCGGTTTGGCGGCCATATCGTACAGGGTCACGTGGACTGTGTCGGAGAGGTGACCGCGGTCGAGCGCCGCAGCGACGCGCTCCTGATCGACGTCGCCGTCCCGGAGGAGATCGCGCTGCTGATGGTGCCGCACGGCTCGGTGACGGTGGACGGCGTGAGCCTCACCGTCAACGCGCTGAACGCGAACGAGGGATTCCAGCTCTCGATCATCGAGTACACCGAGCGCCACACGACGCTCGGCGGGCTGCGGGTCGGGAGCCGCGTCCACGTCGAGGCCGACGTGATCGCGAAGCACGTGCAGCGACTGTTCGCCGCGCAGCGCGCGGCGCTCACATAGAGGCGGGACACATGGAATTCGCAACCGTCGAGCAGGCGATCGCGGACATCGCCGCCGGGAAGATGATCATCGTCGCCGACGACGAGGATCGCGAGAACGAGGGAGATCTCATCTGCGCGGCGACGGCGGTGACGCCTGCGCTCGTGAACTTCATGATCCGGCGCGCCGGGGGGATGATCTGCCTCGCGCTCACCGGTGAGCGCGTGGATCAGCTCTCGCTCTCGCCGCAGGGGGACGAGAACACGGAAGCGATGCGCACGGCGTTCACGGTGAGCATCGATGCCGCGCCGAAGCACGGCGTGACGACGGGGATCAGCGCGCACGACCGCGCGAAGACGATCCAGGTCGCGGTGGATCCGAGCTCGACGCGCGCCGACCTGCACCGGCCCGGGCACGTCCACCCGCTGCGCGCGCGCGACGGCGGCGTGCTGCAGCGGGTCGGGCATACCGAAGCGGCGGTGGATCTCGCGCGCCTCGCCGGTCTCTATCCGGCGGGCGTCATCTGCGAGATCCTCAACGAGGACGGGAGCACGGCGAAGCGCCCGCAGCTCGAGAAGTTCGCCGAGGAGCACGGGCTGACCTTCATCACCGTCGCGCAGCTCGTCGCCTACCGGCTGAAGAACGAGCGGCTCGTCCACCGTGTCGCCGAAGCGCGGCTCCCCACCGACCACGGCGAGTGGCGGATCATCGGCTACCGCAACGACGTGGATGCCCACGAGCACGTCGCGCTGGTGAAGGGCGACGTGAAGGGTTTCGAGGACGTGCTCGTCCGCGTCCACTCGAAGTGCCTCACGGGCGACGTCTTCCACTCGCAGCGCTGCGACTGCGGCTGGCAGCTCGACACGGCGATGGCGATGATCGAGCGCGAGGGGCGTGGCGTGATCGTCTACCTCGACCAGGAAGGGCGGGGGATCGGACTGCTCAACAAGCTGAAGGCGTACGAGCTGCAGGACCGCGGCGCCGACACCGTCGAGGCGAACGAGCAGCTCGGGTTCAAGCCCGACCTCCGCAACTACGGCATCGGGGCGCAGATCATCCTCGACCTCGGGGTGAAGTCGATCCGCCCGATCACGAACAACCCGAAGAAGCTCGTCGGCCTCGAGGGATACGGGCTGAAGGTCGGCGAGCGGGTGCCGATCGTGCAGCCGGCGCACGACGAGAACTCGGGCTACCTGAACACCAAGCGGGACAAGCTCGGGCACCTGCTCGCGTCGTAGACGCGAGCCACAACCGCGCAGCGCGCCGCTATTTTACATCCGATCGACGTGCGTCAACTTCCGGTATTCTCAGAGAACAGCATGGCCGAATTCGCCGGAGAGCCCTCGGGCGCCGGACGCCGCTTCGCCGTCGTGGCGAGCCGCTTCAACGAGACGATCACCCAGAAGCTCGCCGAGGGCGCGGTGGACGCGCTCACGCGGCACGGCGCGAACTTCGACGACGTCGATCTGGTGTGGGTGCCCGGCGCGTGGGAGCTTCCCGCCGCCGTCCGGCGCCTGCTCGCCAGCGACCGCTACGACGCCATCGTCGCCGTCGGCGCGGTGATCCGCGGCGACACCCCTCACTTCGACTACGTCGCGGGCGAAGCGTCGCGCGGGCTCGCCGACGCGGGCACGGAGTTCGACAAGCCGATCGGCTTCGGGCTGCTCACCTGCGATACGATGGAGCAGGCGGAGGCGCGCGCCGGCGGTGCGCACGGGAACAAGGGCTGGGACGCGGCGATGGCGGCGCTGGAGATGGCCGACCTCTTCGACCGCCTCGACGTGGACGTCGAGGACGACGAATGAGGATCGAGTCGCGCGCACGCTCGCGCGTCCTCCAGGCGCTCTACGCGTGGGACATGCGCGGCGAGCAGCCTCTCGATCGCGTCGCGGCCACGGTGTGGGACGATCTCTCCGTCCCGCCCGAGGAGCGCTCGCTCGCCGGGCGCATCGTGCGCGTCGTCATCGCGCAGGGGCCGAAGCTCGACCGCGAGCTCGAGGCGGTGACGACGAACTGGCGCCTCGAGCGCATCGGCGCGATCGAGCGCTCCGTCCTCCGGCTCGCCGCGGCGGAGCTCACGGCGGGCGAGACGCCGACGAAGGTGGTCATCCAGGAGGCGGTGCGTCTCGCGGAGCGCTACGGCTCGCCGCAGAGCGCGCGCTTCGTCAACGGCGTCGTCGACGCCTTGGCGCGGCGGATGGGTCGGCTGTAGTGCGGCTGCTCGTCGTCAACTGGCAGGACCGCGAGAACCCGCAGGCCGGCGGGGCGGAGCTCCACCTGCACGAGATTTTCGGCCGGATCGCCCGGCGCGGGCACGAGGTGACGCTGCTCTGCGGCGGCTGGCCCGGAGCGCCGGAGCGGGCATCGCTGGACGGGATCGAGGTGCACCGCGTGGGCACGCGCAACACCTTCGCGCTCCATGCGCACCGTTACTACAAGCGACATCTCGCGACGCGTCCCTTCGACGTGCTGATCGAGGACGTCAACAAGGTTCCGCTCTACACGCCGCGCTGGGGCGCGCGCCGCGTCATGACCGTCGTCCCGCATCTCTTCGGCACGACCGCCTTCCAGGAGCTGCCGCTCCCGATCGCGACGGCCGTCTACCTCGCCGAGCGGCCGATGCGCTTCTTCTATCGCGGGCTGCCCTTCGAGGCGATCAGCGAGAGCACGCGCGAGGACCTCGAGGCGCGAGGGATCCCGGCGAGCGACTGTCGCGTGATCTACTGCGGCATCGATTCGGTGCGCTACACGCCGGCGCCCGGCACGCGAGCGGAGCGTCCGACCTTCGCGTACCTCGGCCGACTCAAGCGCTACAAGGGCGTGGACATCGTCATCCGTGCCTTCGCCGCGCTCGGCCGTAGCGACGCGACGCTGGAGATCGCGGGCTCCGGCGACCACCGTCCGGCGCTCGAGGCGCTCGCGCGCTCGCTTGACCTCGGCGAGCGCGTGCGGTTTCTTGGGTTCGTGAGCGAGGCAGAGAAGGTGGCGCTGCTCCGCCGGGCGTGGGCGCTCGCGTTCGCGTCGCCGAAGGAGGGTTGGGGGATCACCAACCTCGAGGCCGCGGCGTGTGCGACGCCGGTCGTGGCATCCGACTCGCCGGGACTGCGCGAGTCGGTGCGGGATGGCGAGACGGGGCTGCTCGTGCCCCATGGCGACGTCGCGGCGATGGCGGCGGCGATGGGTCGCATCGCCGCGGACCGCGCGCTCGTGGATACCTTCGGCGCCGCGGGCCGCCGCTTCGCCGAGACCTTCACCTGGGAGCGCGCGGCCGCCGAGACGATCGCGCACCTCCAGGAGATCATCGCGCAGTAGAAGCACAAGGAGGAGTCGCATGGAGATCATCTTCCAGTCGCACAACGCCGCGATCACGGATCGGATGAAGCAGCGCGCCGAACGAATCGTTCGCCGGCTCGCGTTGCGCATCGGCCGCATCGTCGACGCCACGCTCCGCTTCGAGGGCGACGGCAAGCAGCGGCGTGTCGAGCTGGAGCTCCACGCCGCTGGCGGGAAGCGCTTCGTGGCGGAGGGGACCGGCCGCTACTTCGGTCCCGCGCTCGCGCAGGCCGGCTCGCGGCTCAAGGCGCAGCTCGACCACGCGCGCCGGACGCGCCGCGAGCGGAGCCGCGACGCGTCGCGGCCGCAGCCCCTCGCCCGCGCCTCGTGACGGCCCCGGTCACCGTCGGTCGTCTCTTCGACGCGCTGCGCGAGCGGCTCGGTCTGGAGCTGGTCGGGACCGACGCCGGCCTGTCGCGCGAGATCGTGAGCCCGGAGGCATCCAGCCCCGGGCTCGTCCTTGCCGGCTACACCGAGCGCTTCGTCCCCAATCGCGTGCAGGTGCTCGGCGAGACGGAGATCAGCTACCTCGCGTCGCGCTCCGCGGAGGAGCGGCAGCGCGTCATCGAGGCGTTCTTCGCCTTCAAGGTGCCGGCGGTGTTCGTGACCAAGGCGCAGGAGCTGCCGACGGGACTGCTCGCCGCGGCGGACAGGGCGCAGGTGTCGATCCTCCGCTCGCCGCTCAAGACCAACGAGTTCTACCGGCGCATCAAGCCCTGGCTCGAGGACGAGTTCGCGCCGCAGACGACGCTGCACGGGTCGCTCGCCGACGTCTTCGGCGTGGGGCTGCTCTTCGTCGGCAAGAGCGGGATCGGCAAGTCGGAGTGCGTGCTCGACCTCGTCGAGCGGGGGCATCGTCTCGTCGCCGACGACGTCGTCATCGTGAAGCGTCGCGGCAACGACGTGCTCATCGCGCGCGGACACGAGCTGCAGCGGCACTACATGGAGGTGCGCGGGATCGGGCTCGTGGACATCCCGGCCATCTTCGGCGTGCGGTCCGTCCGCCAGCAGAAGCGCATCGAGGTCGTGGTGCAGCTCGAGGAGTGGACGCAGGACGTCGTCGTCGATCGCACGGGGCTCGAGTACGAGACGACGACCATCCTCGACGTGGACCTGCCGAAGATTCGCGTGCCGCTCAACCCCGGGAAGAACATCACGGTGCTCGCCGAGGTGATCGCGCTGAACCTGCTGCTCCGCTACAGCGGGATCAACGCCGCGGAGCGGTTCAACGAGCGGCTGATCGCGCGGATGAAGGACCCCGCGGCGCGCGCCCGCGAGCTCGCGCGCGCGAACGTGCGGGAATATCTCATGGAGGACGATGAGTAACGGCACCACTCCCCCCCGCGCGATCGTCGCCGCGCACGCCGACCTCGCCGCCGGACTCGTGTCCGCGGTCGAGCGCATCACCGGACGGGGCGCGATGCTCGCCGCGATGAGCAACGTCGGACTCGGCGCGGAAGAGATGGAGGCGTTCATGCGCGCACGGATCGGCGACGGGATCCGCGCGATCTTCACCGACCTGCCGAGCGGGAGCTGGACGATGGCGGCGCGTCGCGCGATGCGCGGCAGCGAGGAGGTCGTGCTCGTCACCGGGGTGAACCTCGCGGCGCTGCTCGAGTTCGTGATGCGCGACGATCTCGCGCCCGCGGACGGCGCGCGCGCCTGCATCGACCGCGCACGCGGGGCGATCTCGCTGGTCGGAGGCGTCGCGCGTGCCTCTTGAGCTCTTCCGCATCGATGATCGGCTCATTCACGGGCAGGTGGTGGTCGGGTGGGGCCAGCCGATGCGACTTGGCTTCATCGTCCTCGTGGACGACGAAGTCGCGGCGAGCGAGTGGGAGCGCGAGCTGTACCGCATGGGCGTTCCACCCGAGGTCGACGTCGTCTTCGAGACCGTCGAGGGCGCGGCGGCGCGCATCGACGAGTTCGCGCGCGACCCGCGCCCCGGCATCCTCCTGACCGGCGACGTGGACTCGATGGCGCGCCTCGCCCGGCTCTGCGGCCGCGTCCGCACGGTCAACCTCGGCGGGATCCATCATCGCGCCGGGCGGGTGCAGCGGCTGCGCTACGTGTTCCTCGCCCCCGACGAGGAGGGCGCGCTGCGCGCGCTCGAGCAGACGGGGATCGTCGTGACCGCGCAGGACGTGCCGGGCGCGCGGCCCGTACCGTTGGGCGACGTGCTGAACGGAAAGGGGGAATGAGCTCGGACGCGCCGATCGCCGCGCTCACCGTCCTCGGGGCGGTGCTGGGGCTCGACGTCGTGAGCTTCCCGCAGGCGATGCTGTCGCGCCCGATCGTCGCCGCGACGGCCGGAGGCGCGGTGGTGGGTGATCCGGTGTCCGGTCTGCTCGCCGGCGCCACGATCGAGCTCTTCGCGCTCGAGACGCTCCCGGTGGGCGCGTCGCGCTATCCCGAGTGGGGGTCGGCGTCGGTGGTCGGAGGCGCGCTGCTCGGGCTGCACGGCGCCATGCACCCCGGCGCGCTCTCGGTCGCGCTCGTCGCGGCGATCGCGACGGGATGGATCGGCGGCTGGACGATGATCCAGCTGCGCAAGCTGAACGGCGTCTGGGCGCGCCGGCTTCGGTCGTCGATCGACTCCGGCCACGGCACGGCCGTCGTCGGACTCCAGTTCGGCGGCCTGTTCGCCGACCTGCTGCGTGGCGGCCTGCTCACGCTGCTCTCGCTGCTCGCGTTCGTTCCGCTGGCCGAGGCGACGCTCGCGATCTGGGGCGCGGACGCGCGGCTCTCGCGCGCGGTGTCGGTGGTGGTCGCGGCCTCGGTCGCGGCGGCGGCGGTATGGAAGCTCTTCCGCGTCACCGCGGGCGCGCGCTGGTATCTGCTCGGCGGCCTCGCGTTAGGCCTTCTCGCGATGTGGCTGCAGTGAGCTCGGCGCAGAGCCCCCTCCCGGGCGGGCCGCGGCGGCACACGCCGAGCGCGATGCCGTCGCGCGTCGAGCCGGCGCCGCCGCATCTGCCCGTGATCACGCGGATGGAGATGGCGCTCCGGCTGTTCATGATCCAGAGCGCCTGGAACTACGAGCTGCTGCTCGGCAACGGGATCGGCTTCTGCGTCGAGCCGGCGCTGCGGCTGCTGCCGGGAGGAAAGAAGGGGGTCGCGTACCGCGAGGCGCTGGCGCGGCAGAGCCAGTACTTCAACGCGCATCCGTATCTCGCGGCGGTGGCGGTGGGGTCGCTGGCCCGCGCGGAGCTGGAGCGCGCCGAGCCGGCGCGGATCGAGCGCTTCCGCACGGCGCTCTGCGGACCGTTAGGCAGCGTCGGGGACCGCCTGGTGTGGGCCGGCTGGCTCCCGGCGTGCTCGCTGCTCGCGCTCGCCGCCTTCGGGCTCGGCGCGGGGCCGGTGACCGTCGTGCTCCTCTTCCTCGGCCTCTACAACGCGGGGCACGTGGCGCTGCGCGCGTGGGGGCTCAGCGTCGGGTGGCGGCGCGGGATGCGCGTCGCCTCCGCCCTCGCGAACCCCGTGCTGCGAGAGGGGCCGGCGCACCTCGCGCGCGCGGCGGCGCTCGTCGCCGGCGTCGCGCTCCCGCTCGCCCTCGGGCGCGCGATCGGGCCGGGGCGCACGCTCCTCGGCGGCTCGGTGCTCGTCGTCGCGCTGATGGGCGCGCTCGCGGCGCGACTCCCCGTGTGGCTGCAGGGTTGGAGGCTCGCGCTCGGTGTTCTCGCGATCTGGATCATCTACTCGCTCGCTCAATTCACGGTGGTGCGATGAAGGCTGAACGCTCGGTACGCATCGCGAACAGGAACGGCATCCACGCACGGCCCGCCGCGGAGATCGTGAAGGTCGCGGCGAAGTTCCGGAGCGAGGTGACGCTCGTCCGCGACGATCTCGAGGTCAACGGCAAGAGCATCATGGGCGTAATGATGCTGGCCGCGGAGTACGGATCGACGCTCGACATCCGCGCGAACGGCGAGGACGCCGACGCCGCGGTCGACGCGATCGCGTCATGCATCGCGAACAAGTTCGGAGAGAGCTAGTGAGCCACTCGCTCGCTGGGATCCCGGCCGCGCCGGGAATCGCGGTAGGCCCGGTCTACCTCCTGCGCTGGGAGGTGCCCGAGGTGCGTTATCGCATCATCAGCGACGAACAGATCCCCCGCGAGATGGCGCGCCTCCACGACGCGATCGAGCGGGCGAAGGCGCGCCTCAACCAGGTTCGCGAGCGTGCCGAGCGGCATGCCGGCGCCGACGAGGCGGCGATCTTCGACGTGCAGGCCTCGATGCTCGAGGACCGCGAGCTGATCGGCGCCGCCGAAGCGTACATCCGCCAGAACCTCGGCGCCGAGAAGGCGTTCGACCTCGTGATGCTCGACTGGCGGCGGCACTTCGCCGGCGCCAGCGCGCCGATGCTCCGCGAGCGCGTCGGCGATCTCACCGACCTCCACATCCGCGTCCTCTCGATCCTGCTCGGCCTTCCCGACCACGACCCGGTCGACCTGCCGAAGGGCTCGGGAGCGATCCTCGTCACGCACGACCTGACGCCCAGCCTCACGGTGCAGCTCGACCGCGAGGCGATCGTCGCGATCGCGACCGACGCGGGGACGCGTACCTCGCACGTCGCGATCCTCGCGCGCTCGCTCGGCCTCCCGGCGGTGGTCGGCCTGCGCGACATCACCTCACGTCTCGAGGGCGGCGAGCGGCTCATCCTCGACGGGTCGGCGGGTGTCATCGTCGTCGATCCGTCGAACGAGGAGGTCGAGGAGTATCGCGACCGCGCGCTGCGCGAGATCCAGGAGCAGGACGAGCTGCGCACCCTCGCCCACGTCGAGGCGGTCACGGTGGACGGGGTGCGCATCACGATCCGCGCGAACGTCGATCTCCCCGACGAGGCGGAGGCCGCGGCGAACAGCGGCGCCGAGGGGGTCGGGCTGATGCGCACCGAGTTCCTCGTCGTCGGCCGCGCGACGATGCCCGACGAGGACGAGCAGTATCGCGCCTATCGCCGCGTCGTCGAGGCGTTCGAGGGAAAGCCGGTGGTGATCCGCACCTTCGACATCGGTGGCGACAAGCTTCCCGTCGGCGGCTTCCCGACCGAGGCCAACCCGTTTCTCGGCTGGCGCGCGATCCGCATGTGCCTCGACCAGCCGGAGATCTTCAAGACGCAGCTCCGCGCGCTGCTGCGCGCCGCGGTGCACGGCGACGTGCGGATCATGCTTCCCCTCATCGTGACGCGCGACGAGGTGCAGCAGGCGCGGACGCTGCTCAACGAGGCCGTCGAGGAGCTGGCGCGTCGCGGCGCCGAGTTCCGCGCCGACATCGCGCTCGGCGTGATGGTGGAGACGCCGGCCGCGGCGCTGTCCGCCGACACGCTGGCGAAGGACGTCAGCTTCTTCAGCATCGGGACGAACGACCTCGTGCAGTACACGCTCGCCGTGGACCGGGGGAATGCCAATCTCGCGGCGCGCTTCACCGCGCTGCATCCGGCGGTGCTGCAGCTCATCCGTCGGACGGTGGACGTCGCCAACGAGTACGGGCTCGACGTCGCCGTCTGCGGGGAGATGGCGTCGCAGCCGCTGATGGCCTTCGCGCTCCTCGGGCTCGGCGTGCGCAACCTCAGCGTGTCGCCGCGCGGCGTGCCGCTGATGAAGCGCATCGTGCGCGCGGTGCGCATCGACGAGGCGGCGAAGGCCGCGCTCGCCGCGCTCGACGCACCGACGGCGGCGCTCGCCGAGATGGAGCTGCGTCGTGTTCTCTCGGCGGCGCTCGCGCAGAGCGCGACGGTGCGCGACGGGTTGCTCGGCGGCGGCTGAGCCCTCTACATTTCCAAGTCTGACCGATCGCGCGCTCGCCCGAGCGCGTGCTTTCCCACGCATCCGAGGACCGCGGTGCCCGTCCATCGCCTTTTCACATCCGAGTCCGTCACTGAAGGTCACCCCGACAAGGTCGCCGATCAGATCTCCGACGCCATCCTCGACGCGATCCTCGCGGACGATCCGGCGGCGCGCGTCGCCTGCGAGACGCTGGTGACGACCGGGCTCGCCTGCGTCGCCGGCGAGATCACGACCAAGACCTACGTCGACATCCCGAAGATCGTCCGCGGCACGATCGAGCGGATCGGCTACACCGACGCGGCCTTCGGCTTCGACTCGAACACCTGCGCGGTCATCAACAGCATCGGCACGCAGTCGCCCGACATCGCCATGGGCGTCGACACGGGCGGCGCCGGTGACCAGGGGATGATGTTCGGCTATGCGAGCGACGAGACGGAGGAGCTGATGCCGCTCCCGATCGTCCTCGCGCACCGCATCACCCGGCGCCTCGCCGAAGTCCGCCGCCAGCGCGGCTACGACTGGCTGCGCCCCGACGGCAAGTCGCAGGTCACCGTGCTGTACGAGGACAACGTCCCGGTGCACGTGGACACGGTCGTGCTCTCGACCCAGCACGCCGATTCGATCTCGACGTCGAAGCTGCGCCGCGAGGTCATGGAGGCGGTGATCGAGCCGTCGATCCCCGACGAGTTCCGCCCGAAGAAGAAGCTGAAGGTCCACATCAACCCGACGGGGCGCTTCGTGATCGGCGGGCCGCAGGGCGACGCCGGACTCACGGGCCGCAAGATCATCGTCGACACCTACGGCGGGATGGGCCGCCACGGCGGTGGCGCGTTCAGCGGCAAGGATCCGAGCAAGGTCGATCGCTCCGCCTGCTACGCCGCGCGGTGGGTCGCGAAGAACATCGTCGCCGCCGGGCTCGCGCACCGCTGCGAGGTCCAGGTCGCCTACGCGATCGGCGTCGCGCAGCCCGTCTCGGTCTCCGTCGACACCTTCGGCACGGGCACGGTCCCGGAGAACGACATCACCAAGGCGGTGATGGAGGTCTTCGACCTCACCCCGCGCGGCATCATGACCGCGCTCGAGCTGCGCAAGCCGATCTACTCCCCGACCGCCGCCTACGGCCACTTCGGCCGCACGCCGGAGAAGGCGAAGTTCAACGGCGTCGGCGCGACGACGTTCACCTGGGAGCGCACCGACCGCGCCTCGGCGCTGAAGAAGGCGCTGCGCTAGCGGGCTCGTAGCAGGAGGCTGGAAGCAGGAGGCCAACCCCTTCACGGTTGGACCACGGCGGCTCGGAGGGAAGATCCTTCGAGCCGTCTTCGCGTCCGGCCTTCAGCCTCCTGCCTCCAGCTTCCCCCGCGCCGCGCGATGGAACCCGATGCATCCACGGGGTTAGATTGACTCCATGATGGTCGAAGTCGTGGTCTCGCGCCTCGGCGTGGACAGCAGCAACCAGTCCTTCGTCGTCATCCTTCGTGAGAAGGAGGGACGTCGCCTGCTCCCGATCTGGATCGGCCAGCCGGAGGCGGAGTCGATCGTCATGCAGATGCAGGACATCAAGCGCGCCCGCCCGCTGACGCACGACCTCTGCAAGAGCGTCATCGTCGGGCTCGGGGGAACGCTGCGGCGCGTGCAGATCACGCGCGTCGAGAAGAACACCTACTTCGCCGAGCTTCACCTCTTCCGCGGCGACGACATCGTGCGCGTCGACGCGCGCCCGTCGGACAGCATCGCGATCGCGCTCCGTCTCGCGGCGCCCATCTACGCCAACGACGCGCTGCTCACCGATCCCGAGGAAGAAGCGGAGGGCGAGGAAGAGGAAGCGCAGTTCCGCGCTCCCGAGCCGAGCGCGGACGAGCTGAGCGCGGAGCAGCTCAAGCGCTTCCTCGAAGGGCTGCGTCCCGAGGACTTCGGCAAGTTCAATCCGTGAGCTTCGCGCTCCCGTCCCTGCGCCGGCTCGTCGTCGTCACTCTGCTCGTCGCGCTGGGCGCGGCGCGTGTGCCCGCGCAGGGAACCCGGCTCGTCGAAGGGCGCGTGCTCAAGCCGCGGGGCGAGCTTCCCGATCCGTTCCCCGTCGCGGGGATCATGGTGACGCTGCATCGCGTGTCGCGGAGCGGCGGCCGGCCGATCGACTCGACGCGCACCGATGCGACGGGGCACTACCGGTTCCGGTATCCGGCCCCGACCGACAGCACCGCGATCCACTTCGTGTCGGCGCAGTACGCGGGGATCACCTACTTCTCGGCGCCCTTGCGCGATCCGGTCGTGCGCGGCAACGATGCCGACATGACCGTGTTCGACACGACGAGCAAGCCGATGTCGATCACGCAGCGCGGCCGGCACATCGTGGTCTCCGCGGCGGACAGCGGGCGCCGCACGGTGATCGAGGTGTTCGAGCTGTCGAACGACAGCTCGGTGACGCGCGTCGCGCCCACCGGGGGCACGACGTGGGAGGGCGGACTTCCCGCGCACGCGACGAGCTTCCGTGTGGGCGACGGTGACATCGGGGGCGACGCGGTGCGCACCGACGCCGGCCGCGTGCTCGTCGAGGCGCCGATCGCTCCCGGCCTGAAGCAGCTGTCCTTCTCGTACGACCTGCCGGACCGCGACTTCCCCGTCAGCATCCCCGCCGAGCACCGGACGGACGTGCTCGAGGTGCTGGTCGAGGATCAGGCCGGAGTCGCGACGGGCGCGGGGCTCGGCGAGGTGGATCCGGTGGAAGTGGACGGGCGGCGGTTCCGCCGCTTCACGGCGCGCGACGTGGCGCCGACCGCGGTGGTGCGCGTCGCGATCGCGCGCGAGCCGGCGATCCCGCGCCGCTACTACATCATGATCGTCGCGCTCGCGTTAGGCGCGGCGATGCTCGTCGTCCTCGCGCGCACCACCTGGCGCCGCGGCGGCCGCGCGACCGTGGCGACCGAGCCGGCGTGGGCGAGCAACCCGGACGCGCTCGCCCGCCGGATCGCCGCCCTCGACGCGGAGTTCGAGCGCGTCGAGTCGCCGAGCGAGGAGGCGCGCGAGACGTACGAGCTGCGGCGCGCCGACCTCAAGGCCCGCCTCGCCGACGCGCTTGCCCGTCGCGGCGGTCGCGAGTAGATTCGGGACACAATCGAACTCGCGGACGGGAGCCACGGAAACCGGTGTGACGCCGGTGCGGCCCCGCCACTGTAACGGGCAGACAGACACGCGCGCTCGGCACGCCACTGACTCAGGTCGGGAAGGCGAGCGACGCGGCCCGGAGCCAGGAGACGACTCTCGTCCGCGCCACTACTGATCCTCGGGGGAGGATCCGTGGCGACCACGACGTGGCGCTCCGTGCGCACGCGCGTGCATCGTTCCGGGCGCCTCCGATCTCGATCGAGGCGCCCGTCGTGCTTTTCGCCATCGCTTCACGTCGTCTCGCTCTTCAGCGCGCGCTCGCCGTCACGTGCGCGGCGCTCGCGCTCGCGTGCGCGGGGCGCGGCGATGCTCGCCGCGATTCCACGCCGCCCGCGAGCGGCGGTTCAGAGAGCACGATCGGCGTCGACGACTTCGGCGACACCGTGGCGCTCACCCCCGCGAAGCGCATCGTCTCGCTCAGCCCGATGACGACGGAGCTGCTGTTCACGATCGGCGCGGGCCCGCTCCTCGTCGGACGCACGGAGTACGACGTCTGGCCCGCCGCGGCGAAGTCGGTGCCGAGTGTGGGGCCCGGGATCCGCCCGAACGTCGAGCGCATCCTCGCGGCGCGACCCGATCTCGTCGTCCTCTACGCCGCGAACGACAACCGCGGCGCGGCACGCGCGCTGCGGGCGGCCGGCGTCCGGACCGTCGCGCTGAAGAGCGATCACCTCGGCGACTTCGCGCGCGCCGCGCGGTTCCTCGGCGCCGTCAGCGGCCGCGACTCGGCGGCGCAGCAGGCGCTCGACAGCGTCCACGCGACGCTCGACCGCGTCGCGCGGTCGGTGCGCGGGCTGCCGAAGCCGCGCGTGCTCTGGTTCCTCTGGGACAACCCGCCGATGGTGCTCGGCAGCGGGAGCTACCAGAGCGAGCTCCTCGCGGTCGCCGGCGGCGAGAACGTCTACCGCGAGCGACGCGAGCCCGCCGCGCAGGTGTCGATGGAGGACATCCTCACCCGCGATCCGCAGATCGTCTTCGCCGATCCCGGCGCCGACATCCAGCTGAAGACGAGCGCGCGGTGGGGCGGGATCGCGGCGCGCCGCGGCTGGCGCATCGTCACGATCGACGACACGCTGCTCAACCGGCCCGGGGTGACGTTAGGCATGGCGGCCGTCTCGCTCGCCCGCGCGCTGCACCCCGGGTGGCGAGGACCGTGACCGCGCGGCTGCCATCGGTGCTTGGCGCGCTCGCGATCGTCCTCCTGCTCGCGATGATCGCCGGCGTCGCCTTCGGGAACGTGCACGTCGCGCTCCCCGTCACCTGGCGCGCCCTGCGCGGAGAAGGGGATCCGCTCGTGGTCGCGGTCGTGCGCGACCTGCGGCTTCCGCGCGTCATGCTCGCGGCGCTCGTCGGCGGCGGGCTCGCCGTCTCGGGCGTGTCGCTGCAGTCGACGCTGCGCAACGGCCTCGCCGAGCCCTACCTGCTCGGCGTCTCGGGGGGCGCGGCGGTCGGTGCGGTGCTCGCGGTCGCCGCCGGTGCGGGCTGGCTCGCCGTCCCGGTCGCGGCCTTCGCGGGCGCGGTCGCGGCGGTCCTCGTCACTCTGGGCGTCGCGCACGCGGCTGGCGGTCGCGCCGACGGGCGGATGCTGCTGATGGCGGGGGTCGTCGTCGGCGCCTTCGCGAACGCGGCGATCATGGTGGTCCTCGCCAACGCGCCGCCGGACACGATCCGTGACGCGACCTGGTGGATGATGGGGTCCGTCTCCGGCGCCGAGTGGCGCACGGTGCGCGCGCTCGCGCTCTATCTCGCGATCGGCGCGGTGACGCTCTGGCTGGTGGCGCGCGACGTCGACGCGCTCGCGCTCGGTGAGGAGGCCGCCGCGGCGCTCGGCGTGCGTGTCGCGCGCGCGACGCGGCTGGTCTATCTCGTCGCCGCACTGGTCGCGGCCGCGACGGTGAGCGCGGCGGGGCTCGTCGGCTTCGTCGGGCTCGTCGTGCCGCACCTCGCGCGCGCCACGGGGCTGCGCTCGCAGCGCGCGCTGCTCGCGGCGGGGATGCTGATCGGCGCGGCGCTCGTCGTCGCCGCGGACCTGGTGGCGCGCGTCGCCCGTCCCCCGGCGGAGCTGCCGTTAGGCGCGGTGACGGCGCTCGTCGGGGTGCCCTTCTTCCTCGCGCGGCTGCGCGCGCTCCGATGATAAAGCTGACGGAGGTCGTCGCGCGCTATCCCCGGGCCGCCGCTCCGGCGGTGAACGGGGTGTCGATCGTCGCACCGCGCGGGCGCGTCACCGCGGTCGTCGGACCCAACGGGAGCGGGAAGAGCACGCTCGTCCGCGCGCTGCTCGGGCTCATCCCGCTCGAGCGCGGCGCGATCGCGGTGGACGGCGAGGAGATCGCGCGGCTCGATCCGCGCGAGCGGGCGAGGCGCGTCGCGGTCGTTCCCCAGCGGGAGAGTCCCGCCTTTCCGCTTCCCGTGCGCGAGCTGATCGCGCTCGGCCGTCGGCCGCACCTCGGCGCGCTCTCCACCTGGTCGGCGGCCGACACGCGGGCCGTCGACGACGCCATCATGGCCGCCGGTGTGGGCGAGCTCGTCGAGCGGAGCAGCGACGAGCTCTCGGGCGGCGAGTGGCAGCGGGTGCGGATCGCGCGCGGGCTCGCGCAACGCGCGTCCTCGCTGGTGCTCGACGAGCCGACGACCTTTCTCGACGTCGCGCACGAGATGAGCGTGTTCGAACTGCTGGCGGGCCTCGCGCGAGACGGGATGGCCGTGCTGCTCGTGAGCCACCAGCTGAACCTCGTCGCGCGCTTCGCCGACGAGATCGTGCTCCTCCACCACGGTCGCGTCGCGGCCGCCGGTTCTCCCTCGACCGTCATGCGTGGCGACGTCCTCGAGCGCGTCTACGAGTGGCCCGTCGTCGTCGTCCGCGATCCCGCGGTCGGCGCGCCTGCCCTCGTGCCGCTGCGTGGACGACGCGACTGATCTCATACCCCTTTTCATCGACATGCGCCTTTCTTCCCTCCCGCTGCTCGCGGCGTCCATCGCCCTCCCACTGGCCGCGCGCGCGCAGGACCAGTCCGCCGACACCGCCGCGCTCTCGCCGGTCGTCGTCACCGCGACGAAGGTTCCGGCGACGCTCGCCGCCTCGACCGCCGCGACCACCGTCCTCAACGGCGCCGAGCTGCGGGCGCGGGGAACGACCACGCTCATGGACGCGCTGCGCGGCGTCCCCGGGATGGCGTTAGGCAGGACGAGCGGCCCCGGCTCCCAGACGTCGCTCTTCCTCCGCGGCGGAAACAGCAACTTCACCAAGGTGCTCGTCGACGGCGTCCCGCTGAACGCTCCGGGCGGCGCGATCGATCTCTCGACCTTCACCACCGATGACGTCGATCGGATCGAGATCGTACGCGGGCCGGCGAGCGTGCTGTACGGCTCCGACGCGATGACGGGGGTGATCCAGATCTTCACCAAGCGCGGCGGACCGAGCGCGCTCGCGCTCCGCGTCGCCGATCGCGACGCGCAGTACGACGCGAGCGCCACCGCGGGCCGCGAGCTGCGGCTCGGCGCGACGACGCGCGCGCATGGCTCGCTCAACGCCGGCTACCACCGCGGGGAAGGGTTCCTTCCCTTCAACAACCAGTTCCGCGACGCCGTCGCGAGCGCGGCCGCCGGCGTCGTGGGCGTCGGCGGCACCGCCGACGCCGCGCTCTCCTACGCCGACGCGCGCTATCACTATCCCACCAACGGGAGCGGCGAGCCCGTGGACTCGAACGCCTGGACCGGCTCGACGCGGCTGTCCGTCTCGGCGAACGCCCTGGCGCGCATCAGCGAGCGGCTCTCGGCCCGCGCACAGGTCGGGCACGCGACGCGGCTGGCTGGCGCGTCGGATCTTCCCGACAGCCCGGGTGACAATTCGGGCTACTACTCGCGCTCGCACGCGCGAACGGTGCGCGAGCTCGCCGACGTGCAGCTGGCCGCGACGCTGCCGATGACGGTCGGCTCCGTCGTCGGTGCGACCGTCGAGGCGCAGACCGCGCGGTCGCGCGGCTGGTCGGAGTTCGGGGGCTTCGCGTCGACGTCGGGATACCGCCACTCGCGCACGAACCGGGCGCTCTACGCGCAGCTCTCCGCGGGTAGTTCGCCGCTGACCGTCGAGGTTGGAGGACGCCGCGAGCGTCTGCGCGACGGCGACGCGGTCAACACGGGTCGGGCGGCGCTCGCGATCGAGCCGATCGCCGGGACGATCCTCCGCGCGAGCCTGGCCACCGCGTTCAAGGAGCCCGCCTTCGACGAGCTGTTCGACGCCGGCTACTCGATCGGCGAGCCGAGCCTGCGCCCCGAGCGCAATCGCTCGCGCGAGGCCGGCGTCGAGACGCGACTCCCGGGACGCGTCGTGACCGTCGGTGCGACGGTGTTCGACCAGCGCTTCCGCGACCTCGTCCAGTATCGCTACGTCGGCCCCGGCATCTCGAACTATTACAACATCGTCGCGGCGACGGCCCGGGGCCTCGAGCTCGAGGGCCGGCTCGCGCCGGTGGGCGGGTTGACCGCTCGCGCGAGCTACACCCTCCAGCGCACCCGCGTCACCAACCCCGGCAACGGCAGCTTCGGCTCGCTCGAGGCAGGGAAGGCCCTGCTTCGCCGGCCGCGGCGCAGCGCGAGCGTGGACGCGACATGGTCGCTCTCGCACGCGTCGCTCTTCGCCACCGTGACGCGGACGGGAGCGCGCGACGACTTCGACTACTCGGCGGGCGTCAGGCGCCGGCTCGACCCCTACACGCTCGTCGACGCGGCGGCGGAGGTGCCGATCGTCGGCCGGCCGACGGGACGCTCGCTCGCGCTCACCGTGCGCGCCGAGAATCTCGGCGGGGCGCGCTACCAGAACGTGTACGGGTTCGAGACGCCCGGGCGCGTGCTCTTCGTCGGCGTTCGCGTGCGCGACTGATCGCGGCGGCCGCGCGCGCGCCGCTATCTTTCGCCATGCTCCTCGCCACCGATGCGATCGTGCTGCATTCGATGGAGTACCTCGAGTCCTCGCGCATCCTGCGGATGCTGACGCGCGAGGCGGGGGTGCAGGCGGTGATCGCGAAGGGCGCGCGTCGGCCCCGCAGTCGCTTCGGCGCCGCGCTCGACATCTTCGCGCAGGGGACGGCGCAGATCCTCCTCAAGCCGGGCCGCGATCTGCAGACCCTCACCGGCTTCGACGTGGCGCGCGCGCGCGGCGGGCTGGCCGAGGACCTCGCGCGCTTCACCGGGGCCGCGGCCATCGCGGACGTGGTGCTCCGTTTCGCGCACGATGACGCGGGCCCCGAGCTGTTCGCCATCGTCGCCGACGCGCTCGACGACGTCGCCGCCGCTCCCGCGGGCGCCGCGCGCGAGCGGACGATCGGCGCGGTGTGGCGGATCGTCGGCGCGCTCGGGTTCTCTCCCTCGCTCGACGAATGCAGCATCTGCCACACGGCCGTCGACGTCGGCGAAGCGGTGCTCTTCCACCATCGCGCGGGCGGCATCCTCTGCGACCGCTGCGCGAGCTCGCACGGCGGCGGGCGCGCGATCCCGCGTGACGCGCTCGACGCGCTGCGCGCCTGGCTCGCCGGCGAGGCGGGGCCGTCGCTCGCGGCGCGCGAGGGGCGCGCGCACCAGCGGCTGCTCCACGAGTTCGTGCGCGAGCATCTCGCCGACGGCCGTCCCCTCCGCGCCTTCGACGCATGGGCCACCGACCCGGCCGACGCATGATCCTCGGGACGGCGGGGCACATCGATCACGGCAAGACGACGCTCGTGCGCGCTCTCACCGGCGTCGACACCGATCGTCTCCCCGAGGAGAAGAAGCGCGGCATCACCATCGAGCTCGGCTTCGCGCCGCTCGTCCTGCCCGGCGTGGGAACGCTCGGCGTGGTGGACGTGCCGGGACACGAGGCGTTCGTGCGCACGATGCTCGCGGGTGCGACGGGGATAGACCTCGCGCTGCTCGTCATCGCCGCCGACGAAGGGGTGATGCCGCAGACGCGCGAGCACCTCGCGATCCTCTCCCTGCTCGCGGTGCGCGGCGGAGTCGTCGCGCTGACGAAGTCGGATCTCGTGGAGGACGAGTGGCTCGCGCTCGTCACCGAGGACGTGCGCACCGCGCTCGACGGCAGCCCGCTCGCCGACGCGCCGATCGTCCCCGTCTCCTCGGTGAGCGGCGCGGGGCTCGACGCGCTGCGCGACGCGCTCGCCGAGGCGGCGAGCAAGGTGCCGGCGCGCGATCCGCGCGATCTCTTCCGCATGCCGATCGATCGTTCCTTCTCGGTGAAGGGAACGGGAACGGTCGTCACCGGGACCGTGTGGAGCGGCTCCCTCGCCAGCGACGCGACCGTGCGCATCATGCCTTCGGGGCGTGTGGCGCGTGTGCGTGGTATCCAGTCGCACGGCGCGAGCTCCGACCGCGCGCTGCCGGGCACTCGCGTCGCCCTCTCGCTCGCCGGCGTCGAGCGCGATGACGCGGGGCGGGGAAGCTGGGTGGTGACCGACGCCGGGTGGGCGCCGACGCGCATCCTGCGCGCGGACGTCGCGCTTCTCGACGATGCTCCGACGCTCGGCCCCCGGACTCGGGTACGGCTGCACCTGGGCACGCAGGATGTCGGCGCGCGGGTGGTCGCGGCTGGTGGAGCGCTCGCCGCCGGGGAGCTCCGCGGCACGCGCGTCGTGCTCGACGAGCCCCTCCTCGCGCGCGCGGGCGACCGCTTCGTGCTCAGGCTTCCTTCCCCCGCGACGACGATCGGCGGGGGCGTGGTCGCGGACCCGTTCCCACCGGCGCGCCGTGCGCACCCCTGGGCTCCGGGGCTCACCGTCGCGCAGCGCGTCGCGGCGATGCTCGACGAGGCGGGTGCCGTGGGGCTCGAGATCTCGTCGGTGGCGGTGCGGGCCGGGGCGTCGCCGGGCGAGGCCGCGGCCATCGCCTCGAATCCCGCGCACGTCACGGTATCGGAGGGGCGCGTGGCATCGCGCGGCGCGTTCGAGTCCCTCGTCGAGAGCGCCGCTGCCGCCGTCCGCGAGCACCATCAGCGCTTCCCGCTGGACGACGGCGCGCCGCTCGCCGCCCTGCGCGCCGCGGTCGGTGCGACCACCGGAGTGTTCGACGCGGTGCTCAGGGAGCTCGTGGGGCGCGGTTCGGTGACGGTCCACAGCGCGGTTGCGCGCGCCGCGGGATGGGCACCCGCGCTCGACGCGGCGTCGGGCTCGCTCGCCGCGCGGCTGCTCGACGCGCTGGCCGCTGCCGAGCGCGAGCCGCCGTCGGTCGGGGAGCTCGCGGCGGCGCTCGGCGCCGACCCTCGCCCGGTGCTGCGCTTCCTCGAGCGGGAGGGTCGCGTCGTGGCGGTCGGGGAGGACCGCTACTACCTCTCTGACGCGCTCGGCCGGATGGTGGCCGCGCTGGCCGCGGGGATGGCTCCGGGGCGTGTCTACACGCCGGCGGAACTCCGTGATCTGCTTGGTCTTTCCCGGAAATACCTGATTCCCTTTCTCGAGCACTGTGACCAGCGTGGGATCACCGTGCGCGCGGATGGAGGGCGTCGGCGCGCGGGCACGTAACTGGCAGCGTGGGGTATGCCGAAGTATTCGTCCCAGGTCGCTTGACATCGCCCCCCACCGATTCATATGTTCGCGGCGAAAGCCGCCGGCGCTGGCGGTGTCCACCCGTTTCAGGAGTCTCTCGCTCGATCCTTCTTCGTCAGCTCGGAGTAGCTTCATGAAGCTTCGTTGGGCAGCACTCGTGACCGTGCTGACCCTCGGCGTGATGGCGCCGCGACACGCGGCGGGCCAGGGTACTCAGCCGGCAGGTGACAGAACCGCGGTCGCCGTGCTCGGCCAGAACTACCCGAACCCGTTCAACCCGACGACCACGATCCCGTTCGCGGTAGGCGACGCGCCCAACTGCACGGATCACAGTCGTGTGTACCGCGTGACGCTGCGTATCTACAACGTGCTCGCCCAGCTGGTGGCGATCCCGATCATGCAGGGGACATCGGGAAGCGCCGGCCAGCCGGTGGAGAACGTCACGCTGACCTGCGGTCAGTACAGCGCCTACTGGGACGGCAACTACATGCGGTCGGGGCGCGAAGTGGCATCCGGCGTCTACCTCTATCGGCTCGAGGTGGACGGGAAGTTGCTCGTTCGGAAGATGATCGTGACGAAGTGACGGACGCCGAAGTCCAATCGCGCGACGAGGGCGCGACTGCAGCTGCAGTCGCGCCCTCGTCGTTCGTCCGCGCCAGGACTCAGCGCTTCGCGGCGCTCGTGTCGGTCGGCGCGATCGCGCGGCGCTGGATGGCTTCGAACACCGCGGTCGCTCGCTCGGGATCGGCGGCGAGCGCGCGCGCCGCGCGCTCGAGCTGGTCGCCCGTGAGGCCCCGTTGTTGCAACACCCGCCGGCGCGCGGCGGACATCGCCATGCTGTCGCTCGGCGTTCCCTCGAGACGACGGAGATCCGCCATCGTCGCCACGAATGCCGAGTCGCTGACTCCCGGCACGATGTCGCCCGTGCGGCACGCGCAGAGCGCGCAGGCGAGAACAAGCGTCCAATGACGGAGTCGCCGTGAGTGTCGTCTCGAGTCTCGTCGCATCCGGGCGCATGCTAAGAGCGGCCCGGGACAAGGTCAAGTCGCGGTGACCGCGCCGGACGCGGCATCCCCACCGATGACGATGGCGCCCGCGCCGGAGCCCGAGGACCGCACCTACGGCGCGCGCTTCATCAGCCGCGGGCGGCTCGCCGCGCGGGCCCTGTACTGGCTCGGGTGGCTCAGCTTCTCGCGCCGCTCGGTCGTCACCTCGGGCGTCGAGCGTGAGGTCTACGGCCTCGGCGTCGGCGCGCTCCGCCTCGTCGCCAGCGCCTCGCTCCTGGTCGGGCTCATCGCGATGTTCCAGGTCGCGGCGCAGCTCGCCCCCTACGGAGCGGAGACGATCAGCGCGCGCGTCGTCGCCTGGTTCGCGGCGCGCGAGCTCGGTCCCGTCGTCGTCGCGCTCCTCGTCGTCGCGCGCAGCTCCGCGGCGATCGCCGGCGAGCTCGCGTCGATGAACGCGAGCGGCGAGATCGACGCGCTGCGGGCGATGGGACTCGACCCGGTGAAGTACCTCGTCTCGCCGAAGCTGCTCGCCGTCATCGTCGTCCTTCCGGCGCTCACCGTCCTCGCCGACGCGCTGATCCTCACCGGCGTCTGGTTGGGCAGCACGGCGTTCCTCGACTATTCTACGGGACGGTTCATCGTGCAGCTGCGCGAGTCGTTCGTCACGCGCGACATCGCCGTGGGGCTGGGCAAGGCGCTCGTCTTCGCCGTCGTCATCGCGATCGTCGCGTCGGACGAAGGATTGAGCGCGGAGCGACGAGCGGCGGCTATCGGCCCGGCGGCGACGCGGGCGGTGGTGTTCTCCCTGATCGGCGTCCTCGCGGCTGACACCATCGTGAATGCGATCTTCTACTTCATCCCGGGACTCATCTAGCCGCGACGGCGCGGTGCTGCGCGTCGAGGATCTCACCGGCCCCACTCCGCGGCCGGTGATCCACGACGTGTCGCTCGCGGTGCCGAAGGGCGCGACGCATCTCGTGATCGGGCCCATCCAGGCGGGAAAATCGATGCTCATGCGCCACATCGTGGGACTCGAGCATCCGGTGAGCGGGCGTATCTTCCTCGAGGGCACGCGCGTCGACGGGGCCGCCGACTCCGACGCGCAGCTGCGACGTCTGCGCGCGCGGCTCGGCGTCGTCTTCGAGGGGTCCGCGCTCATCTCGCGTCTGAGCGCCGTGGAGAACGTGGAGCTTCCGCTCCTGGAGCACAGCAGGGTGGCGCCCGCGGAGGCCCGCCACGCGGCGCGAGAGTTGCTTTCGGAGGTGGGGATGGCGGACGCGGCGGAACGGACCGCGGACGCGCTCGGACGGTCCGCGCAGCGCCGGGTCGCGATCGCGCGCGCGCTGGCGCTGCGGCCGCCGATGCTGCTGCTCGACGAGCCGACCCAGGGCCTCGACGCGCACGCCGCGCACGAGGTCGACGAGCTGCTGCGGACCCTGCAGGCGCGGTACGAGTTCGGCACGCTCATCTTCTCTCACGAGGTACGACACGCGTTCGGCATGGCGAGCCAGATCTACGTGATGGCCGCGGGGACGATCGTCGCTCGTGGTGACCGCGAAGCGCTCGAGGAGAGCGAGAACGAGGTCGTGCGCCAGCTCCTCCATCGGCGAGGCGGGCGATGACCCCGCTCGCGCGCGAGCAGCGCTTCGGCATCGTCGCCTTCCTCGGCGCCGCGGCCGTCGTGCTCGCGGGGCTCGTCCTCTTCTCGCACTATCCGGCGCTCTTCAATCGCGGCCGGGAGTACCACGCGGTCTTCCACACGGTCGCCGGGCTCAACGTCGGCGACGAGGTGCGCTACGGTGGGCTGCTGGTCGGCTCGGTGACCGCGCTCGATCTCTACGAGAAGGATCCCACTCGCATCGAGGTCACCTTTCGCGTCAAGCGGAAGACCCCGGTGCGCACCGACACGCGTGCATCGATCACGCAGGTGGGATTCCTCGGCGCGCCGTACCTCAACCTCACTCCGGGGCGTTCCGATGCGCCGGTGCTCGCGGTCGGGGGTCAGGTGCCCTCGACCGACCAGATGAACTTCCAGGACGCGCTGAGCCAGCTCGCTTCGTTCTTCGAGCGCGCCGACACCCTGCTCAACGTCGCCGAGCGCCTCGCGCGCGCATCGCCGCTCGACCGGATCGATCGCACGCTCGATCAGGTCGAGCGGCTCGTCACGAACGCGAACACGAGCAGCGAGCGGATCTTCACGCAGCTCGACGCGGCGACCCAGCAGATCGGCGCCGTGATGGCGCGGACCGATCGCCTCATCGCCCGGCTCGACACCGCCTCGCGCACGGCGGGCCCGCAGCTCGCGTCGACGCAGAAGGAGGCGATCGCGGCGCTTCGCGAGGTGCGCACCCTCGCCGCCGACCTGCGCGACGCATTGAACCAGGGCGGCGGCGCCGACGAGATGATCCGTAACCTCGCGTCCACCGCCGACAACCTGAACCGGCTCACCGCGCGTCTCGAGCGCGATCCGACAAGTATCCTGCGCCCGCGCGAGCTGCCCAAGAAAACCGTCGGCCCGAAAGTCCGTGACTGAACGACGACCGATGCGAAGGACGCGACGCGTGGGTCTGATGCTCGCCATCGTGCCGCTGCTCGCGACCGCGGGTTGTGGGATCCTGATCCGGCGCCCCCCGCCCCGGGAGCTGTACCGGATCATCCTGCCCGCGGCGCTCGACACGGACAGTGTCGTCCCACCGACCGACGGGACGGCCTATCCGCTCGCGGGTACGCTCGCCATCTCGCAGTACGTGGCGCCCGGGATCTACGGCGATCCCGGGATCGTCTTCCGCATCGACGACACGCGCTACGGCGCCTATCCGAACCGCGAGTGGGCGGTGCCGATCGCCGAGCAGCTCGGCGTCCTCACCGAGCGCGTCCTCGCGCGCGCGCCCCTCACCGCCGAGCGCGCCGTCTTCGATCCTCCCTCGCAGCGCGCGCAGACCTACATTTGGAGAGGGACGATCCGCGAGTTCGAGGAGGTCGATCGCGGAAATCAGGTGCTCGCCTCCGTCCGGCTCGACGCGCGGATCGTCCGCGTCGCCGACGACAGCATCCTCTGGTCGGGTACGAGTCACATCGAACGGGCGGCGCGGGCGCCGAACATGCCGGGGATCGTGCAGACGCTGAGCGAGATCGCGGCGGAGGCCGTGACGGACCTCGCGACACGTGCGCGCACGGAACTGAAGGCCCCGCGCCCCTGAACGCAGAAGAAAGCGAGGCACCATGAATCCCGAACGACTGACCGTGAAGTCCGGCGAGGCGCTGAACGAGGCCGTGTCCCTCGCCCGCCGCGCCGGCAATCCGCTCGTCTACGACACGCATCTCCTGCTCGCGCTGCTCGCGCAGGACGAGAGCATCGTCGTCCCCGTGCTGCAGAAGCTCGGCGCGAGCGTCGCGCAGATCCGCGAACAGGTCGAGCGCGAGGCGGGCCGCCACCCGAAGCAGAGCGGCGGTGGACAGCCCGGGATGTCGCGCGAGCTCAATCAGGTGCTCGACCGCGCCGAGGAGGATGCGCGCGAGCTCGGCGACGAGTACGTCTCCACCGAGCATCTTCTCCTCGCGCTGTCCGAGGTGAAGGGCACCGAGACGAACGCCATCCTGACGCGCGCCGGCGCGACGCCGAAGGCGCTCCGCGACGCGATCGAGGGCGTGCGCGGCTCGCACCGCGTCACCGACCAGAATCCCGAGAACCAGTATCAGGCGCTGGAGAAGTACACGCGCGATCTCACGGACGCCGCGCGCGCCGGGAAGCTCGACCCGGTAATCGGCCGCGACGAGGAGATCCGGCGCGTCATCCAGGTGCTGTCGCGCCGGACGAAGAACAACCCGGTGCTGATCGGCGAGCCGGGCGTCGGCAAGACCGCCATCGTCGAGGGGCTCGCGCAGCGCATCGTGAACGGCGACGTGCCGGAGGGGCTCAAGGACAAGCGTCTCGTCTCGCTCGACCTCGGCGCGCTCATCGCCGGCGCGAAGTTCCGCGGCGAGTTCGAGGAGCGCCTGAAGGCGGTGCTCAAGGAGATCACCAGCGCCGAGGGCCGCTTCATCGTCTTCATCGACGAGATGCACACCCTCGTCGGCGCGGGGAAGGCCGAGGGCTCGATGGACGCGGGGAACATGCTCAAGCCGATGCTCGCGCGCGGCGAGCTGCGCGTCGTCGGCGCGACGACGCTCGACGAGTATCGCACGCACGTCGAGAAGGACCCCGCGCTCGAGCGGCGCTTCCAGCCGGTCTACGTCGGCGAGCCCACGGTCGAGAACACGATCGCGATCCTGCGCGGCCTCAAGGAGCGCTACGAGGCGCACCACGGCGTCCGCATCACCGACGACGCGATCATCGCCGCGGCGACGCTCAGCCACCGCTACATCGGCGACCGCTTCCTCCCCGACAAGGCGATCGACCTCGTGGACGAGGCCGCGTCGCGGCTCCGCATCGAGATCGACTCGATGCCGCAGGAGATCGACGAGGTGGAGCGCCGCATCATGCAGCTCCAGATCGAGCGGACGGCGCTGCAGAAGGAGAAGGACGCCGGCGCCGTCGAGCGGCGCGACGCCATCGACCGCGAGCTCGCCGAGCTGCGCGAGCGCTCGAACGCGATGAAGGCGCAGTGGCAGCAGGAAAAGGAGATGCTCGGCGGCGTCGGCAAGATCAAGCAGGAGATCGATCAGGCGCGCATCGAGGCCGAGCAGGCAACGCGAAAGGGCGACCTCACGAAGGCGGCCGAGCTCACGTACGGCCGCATTCCCGAGCTCGAGCGCCGCATGCGCGACGCCGAGCAGAAGCTTGGCTCCGCGGACGGTCGTCCGAAATTCCTGAAAGAAGAAGTCGGCGCGGACGACATCGCCGAAGTCGTCGCGCGGTGGACGGGGATTCCCGTCACGCGCATGCTCGAGAGCGAGCGGGAGCGGCTGACGAAGCTCGAGCACGAGCTCGGGCGGCGCGTCATCGGCCAGCAGGAGGCCGTGACCGCCGTCGC
>DASVXU010000201.1:0-29176 GCA_036392515.1 Gemmatimonadaceae bacterium
ACCCGGGCCAAGTGTACGCGTCGCTGCAGAAGGCCGGACGTCTCCGTGAGATCGAGCGCAGCATCACGGAGGACAAGGTGTTCAAGCACCTGATGGAGAAGAACACGGTCGAGGGCTGACGCCCTCGCAACCCTCAGCGGAAGTCGACCAACATGGCCACTCTGTATCCTCCCTACGTCATCGAGCGCTCCAGCCGCGGCGAGCGGACGTACGACATCTTCTCGCGGCTGCTGATGGACCGCATCGTCTTCATCGGCACGCCGATCAACGACGACGTGGCCAACATCGTCATCGCGCAGCTGCTGTTCCTCGATGCGGACAACCCGGAGCGCGACATCCACCTGTACATCAACTCGCCGGGCGGCAGCGTGTCGGCCGGGCTCGCCATCTACGACACGATGCAGTTCCTGTCGGCGCCCGTGAACACGATCTGCATGGGCCTCGCGGCGTCGATGGGCGCGTTCCTGCTCGCCGCCGGCCGCGCCGGCAAGCGCTCGGCGCTCCCGCACTCGCGCATCATGATCCACCAGCCGTCGGGCGGCGCGCAGGGCACGGCGGCCGACATCGAGATCCAGGCGAAGGAGATCCTCTTCCTTCGCCAGAAGATGAACGAGCTGATGTCGAAGCACACCGGTCAGCCGGTGGAGCAGATCGAGCGCGACATCGAGCGCGACAAGTTCATGGGCGCCGAGGAGGCGGTGAAGTACGGGCTGATCGACCAGGTGATCTCGCACCGCGGCGACATCCCCGCCGAGGACGGGAAGAAGTAGTTGTCAAGAGCGTCCCGGCATTGTGAAATCGTTCACAATGCCGGGCGCTGAAATGTTGCTTGACCGCCTTCGCGGCGTCTGTTAGTTCTCGTTGGGCCGCCCCCTGCCCCCCCAGGCGCCCAGCTCGCTTCACCCCGTCTCCGAGCGCCATGTCGCACGACAAACACCTTCGCTGCTCGTTCTGCGGCAAGTCCAAGGACTCGGTCCGGAAGTTCATCTCCGGCCCCTCGGTCTACATCTGCAACGAGTGCATCGCCCTCTGCAACGAGATTCTCGCCGAGGACGAGGAGCGCGAGGTCGCCGAGGCGATCACCCAGGTTCCGTCCCCGCAGGAGATCAAGGACGTCCTCGACCAGTACGTGATCGGGCAGGAGCAGGCGAAGAAGGCGCTGTCGGTCGCGGTCTACAACCACTACAAGCGCATCAACGTCCAGTCGGTCCGCGACGAGGACGTCGAGCTGGACAAGTCGAACATCCTCCTCATCGGGCCGACGGGCACCGGCAAGACGCTCCTCGCGCAGACGCTCGCGCGCATCCTCGACGTCCCCTTCACCATCGCCGACGCGACGACGCTCACCGAGGCGGGCTATGTCGGCGAGGACGTCGAGAACATCCTCGTCCGGCTCCTCCAGGCGGGTGACTTCAACGTCGCCGAGTGCGAGCGCGGGATCGTCTACATCGACGAGATCGACAAGATCGCGCGCAAGAGCGAGAACCCGAGCATCACGCGCGACGTGAGCGGCGAAGGTGTGCAGCAGGCGCTCCTCAAGATCCTCGAGGGGACGGTCGCGTCGGTGCCGCCGCAGGGCGGGCGGAAGCACCCGCAGCAGGAGTACATCCAGATCAACACGAAGGACATCCTCTTCATCTGCGGGGGCGCCTTCGACGGCCTGGAGAAGATCATCGAGGCGCGCACTGGCCGCCGGCAGATCGGCTTCGGTGGCTCCGGCGACGGGAGCGGGAACGGCGCCGGCAAGAACGGGAAGAACAATCCCTTCGCCGAGGTCGAGCCGGACGATCTGCTCCGCTACGGGCTGATCCCGGAGCTCGTCGGCCGCCTCCCCGTCACCGTCGCGCTGCAGGCGCTCGACGAGGACGCGCTCGTGCGGATCCTCAAGGAGCCGAAGAACGCGCTCACCAAGCAGTACTCGAAGCTCTTCGAGCTCGAGGAAACGAAGCTCACCTTCGACGAGTCGGCGCTGCGCGCGGTGGCGCAGAAGGCGCTAAAGCGCGGCACCGGTGCGCGCGGCCTCCGTGCGATCCTCGAGGAGATGCTCACCGACGTGATGTTCGACCTTCCGAGCCGCGAGGACGTGACCGAGGTTCGCGTCACCGAGGCGACGGTGGTGAACAAGCAGCCGCCCCTGCTCGAGATCTCGCCGAAGCGGCAGAAGAAGGAAGCGTAGGCAGGCGGCTCGAAGCAGGAGGCTGAAAGCAGGAGGCGCGGCGGCGGCCCGGGGTGATCCTCGGGCCGCTTTCAGCTTCCTGCCTACGGCGTCCAGCCTCCGGCGAGCATGGCGCGGCGGGCCGCGTTAGATTCTTGCCGCATGTCCCCCCGCTACTTCCGCGACGCCGAGCAGGCGGAGATCGCCGAGCGGCTGCCCGTGCTGCCGTTGCGCGACATGGTGCTCTTCCCGTACGTCGTCACCCCGCTGCTCGTGGGGCGTCCGGCGACGCTCGCGGCGATCGAGGCCGCGATGGAGGAGGAGCGCTGGATCCTCCTCGTGGCGCAGCGAGCGGCGGAGGTCGAGGAGCCCGCGGCGGCGGACCTCCACCGGACGGGCGTGGCCGGGCGGATCCTCCGCGTCGACCGGCTGCCTAACGGGACGGCGAAGGTGCTCGTCGAGGGGTTCGCGCGCGCCCGCGTCAGCCGGTACGCGCCCGCGGGGAGCCACCTGCGCGCCGTCGCCAGCCCCGCCCCGCTCGAGGAGATCGAGGGCGACGAGGCGGCCGCGGCGCAGGGACGCGCCACGCTCGAGCTGTTCGAGGAGTACGTCGCGCTGCACCGCCGCCTCCCCGACGAGGTCAACGCGATGGTCCAGGGCGCGCCGACGCTCGCGCAGCGCGCGTACGGCGTCGCCGCGCATCTCTCCGTCGCCGCCGACCGCAAGCAGGAGCTGCTCGAGGTCGACTCCCTCGCGACGCTGCTGCGGCGGCTCGTCGCCACGCTGACGTCGGAGATCGAGCTCCTCCGCCTCGAGCGCAAGATCGACGACGACGTGCGCGGGACGCTCTTCCGGAACCAGCGCGAGTTCTACCTCCAGGAGCAGCTCAAGGCGATCCACCGCGAGCTCGGCGAGGAGGACGCGGACGACCTCGCGGAGCTCGAGAAGCAGCTCGCGGCGAAGTCGCTCCCCGAGCCGGTGAAGGCACGCGCGATCCGCGAGCTGCGGCGCCTGCGCCGCATGTCGCCGATGTCCCCCGAGTCCACCGTGGCGCGCGGCTTCCTCGACTGGGTCGTCGCGCTCCCGTGGTCCGAGCGGACGACCGAGCATCCCGACGTCGCCCGGGCCCGCGAAGCGCTCGACGCCGACCACCACGGGCTCGAGGACGTGAAGGATCGCATCCTCGACTACATCGCCGTGCTGGCGCTCGTCGAGAAGCCCGACGCCCCGATCCTCTGCCTCGTCGGCCCGCCAGGGGTCGGCAAGACCTCGCTCGGCCGCTCGATCGCCCGCGCGTTAGGCAGGTCGTTCGCCCGCATGTCGCTGGGCGGCGTGCGCGACGAGGCCGAGATCCGCGGCCACCGGCGCACCTACATCGGCGCGATGCCCGGACGCGTGATCCAGGCGATGCGGCGGGCCGGCGTCGTCAATCCCGTCCTTCTCCTCGACGAGATCGACAAGCTCGGGCACGACTACCGCGGCGACCCCGCGGCGGCGCTCCTCGAGGTGCTCGACCCGGAGCAGAACCGCGCCTTCAGCGACCACTACCTCGAGGTCGACTACGACCTGTCGCAGGTGCTGTTCGTGACGACCGCGAACAGCCTCGCCGGGATCCCGGAGCCGCTGCGCGACCGCATGGAGATCATCCGCCTTCCCGGCTACCTCGATCAGGAAAAGCTGGCGATCGCCCGACGCTTCCTGCTTCCGCGACAGCTCGAGCGGAACGGCCTCGATCCGCGACGGGCGCAGGTGGGAGACGACGCGCTGAAGGCGATCATGCGCGGCTACACGCGCGAGGCGGGAGTGCGCGAGCTCGAGCGGCGCATCGCGAGGCTCGCGCGGAAGCTCGCGCGCCAGGAGGCGGAGCGCGCGCCGCACGACGCCGCGGCCCCGCTCGTCGTCGGCGTCGCAGACCTGCACGCCCTCCTCGGCCCCGCACCCTTCGACGACGACGACACCTCGCTCGACGACAAGGTCGGCGTCGCCTGCGGGCTGGCGTACACCAGCGCGGGCGGCGAGACGCTCGAGATCGAGGTCACCGTGCTCCCGGGCCGCGGCAAGCTCGCGCTCACCGGGACGCTGGGCGACGTCATGAAGGAATCGGCGAGCGCGGCGATGAGCTACGTGCGCTCGCGTGCCGCGGCGCTCGGCATCGAGCGCGACTTCCACCGCACGCGCGACATCCACATCCACATTCCCGCCGGCGCGACGCCGAAGGACGGCCCCTCGGCGGGGATCGCGATCGCGATCGCGGTCGCCAGTGCGCTGACCGGCATCCCGGTGCGCGGCGACGTCGCGATGACCGGCGAGGTCACGCTGCGTGGACGCGTGCTCGCGATCGGCGGACTGAAGGAGAAGGCGGTCGCCGCGCACCGCTGCGGGATCCGGCACGTGATCATCCCGCACGGCAACGCGCGCGAGCTCGACGAGATCCCGGACGAGGTGCGGGACGCCGTCGCCTTCCACCCGGTGAAGACGATGGACGAAGTCGTGACGATCGCGCTGCGCGCGCAGCCGTCGGCGGCGCGCGAAGGCGCCGGGGCGACCGCGCACTGATGGGCGAGGACGCGACTCCGTCCGCGCGGCCGCACGATCCGCTGGTCATCCGCGACATCGAGTATCTCGGACCGATGGCGTCGCCGACCGGCTGGCGGCCAGAGCATCCGTTCCCGGAGATCGCCTTCGCCGGGCGGTCGAACGTCGGCAAGTCGTCGCTCATCAACAAGCTGGTGCGGCGGAAGAAGCTGGCGCGGGTGAGCAACACGCCAGGCCGGACGCGCGAGATCCACTTCTTCCGCGTCAACAAGGACTTCGTGCTCGTCGATCTCCCGGGGTACGGCTACGCGCGCATCTCCCGCGAACGGCGCGCCGAGTGGCGGCCGCTGATCGAGGGATTCCTGAAGCGAAGCCCGGGGATCCGCGGGATCGTCCAGCTCCTCGACGCGCGCCACGATCCGACCGGGGACGACGAGCAGATGCTCGGCTTCCTCGCCGAGCTGGGGTTGCCGACGATCGTCGCGGCGACCAAGATCGACAAGCTGTCGAAGTCGGCGGTCCGGCGCCGCCTGCGCGAGCTGGCGGACAGCATCGGGATGGACGAGTCGCAGATCATCCCCTTCAGCGCGGTGACCGGGGAGGGGCGCGACGAGCTGGCGGAGGCGATCGTCGAGCTGATCGCGCAGCCTTCGTGGCGGGACACGACCAGCGGTGAGGAGGACGCGGATGTCGAGGATCGTTAGGCTGGCGGCGGTGGCGGCGATGGTCGGGTGCGCGAGCACCGGGGGAGCGCCGGCGCCGAGCACCGCGCCGCGCGAGTCGCGTCCGCCCTCGACGAGGACCGATACCGCGCCGGCGCTCGTCCCCGCCGGCTACGGAACGCTGCGGCAGGACGACATCGCGCTCAAGATGCAGGTGGACCAGGTGCAGGTGCGCGCGATCCCGCTCGACGAGTCGGTGATCCGCGTCCTCGCCCCCGACTCGTATCGATCGCTGCACGGGCTGCGCGAGAGCAAACGCGACGCGATCGAGCGGCTCGCGGGGCGGTATCTCCTTCGCGAGCGCAACGTGTGGCTCGTCAGCTTCTTCGGCCTCGCCCCCGACGCGCGGTTCCAGCCGGGGGAGCTGACGCTGACCGTCTCCGGGCGCGACTACCGCCCGGTCGAGATACTCCCGCTCAGCGCCGGCTTCGGGGAGCAGCGCCTCGACCAGCGGGAGACGCAGACCGCGCTCTATCTCTTCGGCGACGGAGTCAATCTCAGCCAGCCGATCGTCGCGCGCATGCAGGGACGCCAGGACGCATCCTGGGGCGACATCCTGCAGCGGATCGAGCAGGAGCGTGCCCTCATCCGCGGCCGCGCCGCGCGCACGGGAGCCGACGGCGGCCGCTAGCGGCCGGCGCCGGTCCCCAGCGTATCGGTGACGCCGGCGTCGGGCGCCTCCCGCGACGCGCGCTCCACCGCCTCTTCAGGCGCCTTCTCTCCCACCATCGCGAGCGCGCGCGAGCTCTTGGCGAGGAACCTCTCGCGGAGCAGGAGCTGGCCGTCCACGACCATCCGGTGCCCTCGCGCGATCACCTCGCGGATCTCGAGCGATTCGCGGTCGAGCACGAGCAGGTCGGCGTCGCATCCGGCGGCGAGATGGCCCTTCTCCTTCAGCCCGAGGATGCGCGCGGGGTTCGCGGTCACCAGGCCGAGCACCAGCTCGAGCGGATGCCGGTGGTCGAGCACGAGCCCGCGAAGCTGCTGGTAGAGGATGTCGGGCGTCGCGGAGTCGGCGTCGGAAGAGATCGTGAGGCGCTCCGGCGGACCGTCGTGGTCGAGGTAGAAGCGCAGCCACTTCGCGACGTCCTGATCGACGACGTCGAAGTCGATGTTCGCGCCCCTCTTCGCCAGGCTGATGGCCTCGCCGAGCAGCTTCTCGTTGCGCTGCACATGGGTCGGGTAGAGCCACTCCGGCTTCACCTGGAAGTCGTCGATGAGCTCGCGCAGCGGGCGGAGGCGAACGTCCTCCTCGCCGACGTGGAAGTGCGTGATCCCCGCCTTTCCCGAGAGGAGACCGCCGACGTGGGTGTCGCGCACGAGCTTGGCGAGCTCCTGCGCGGACTGGTTGAGTCCACGCTCGTCGGCGATCGCGACCTCCCCCGCACCGACGATCTCGTGGATGAAGAGCATGTCGCTCCGGACGGAGTCGAGCACCGTCGTCGGCGGGACGTTGTAGCCGCCCGTCCACATGTACGCCGAGAGCCCCTCCTCGTGCAGGGCCTTCACCCGCGCGAGGAGTCCCTCGATCGTCTTCATGGTCGTGTCGACCCCGAGCGTCCCGACGACGGTCGTCACGCCGGCGCGCACGATCTCGCGCGGGAAGATCATCGGCGTCTGGAGGGCGAGGCTCCCCTCCCCGCTCCCGCCGAGCAGATGCTCGTGCGGGTCGATGATCCCCGGGGCCACGACGCACCCCGACGCGTCGATCGCCTCGTACTCCACGCCTAACGCGTCGAGGGCGCGCCGGTCGACCGCGCCGACCCGCTCGATCCGGTCGTTCGCCACGAGGATCGACCTGCGCCCTCGCGGAACCGGATCGTGGACCTCGCCGTTCTCGATGAGGATGAACATCCCCGCTCCCGTGCCTGGTCTGCTCGTCCACGGGGCAGGTTCCAGACCAGCGGGCGAATCGTGACCCCTCGCGCACGCCCCGCGGGTCGAACTCACGAGCTCGAGCGCTTATGATTGGGGCGGCGGCCGGGGGAAGACGATGCTTCCGCCACGCCGCGCGATACTTCCACAGGACACGACGATGGCACTCCTTCCCCTCCGTACGCTCGCCGACGCTCCCGTGCAGCGGCTCGAGCGCGAGTGGCTCGACGGGATCGCTGACGCGCTCGCGAAGCCGGACTGCGACCGCGCCCGGCTCTGCCGCACCACGCTCAGCGAGCTGCTGATGCCGCAGTACGCGGCGAACTGGGAGACCGCCGTCGCCGACCCGGCCCTTCCCCTCGGCGCCCGGCTCGCGCTCGCCGCGATGGACCCGCGCAACGTGACGCTCGAGCCGGAGTACTATGCCGACTGCGACGACGCGCGCTTCCAGCGCGTGAAGCCGCTGCTCTGGCTCTGGTACTCCTTCGACCGGTCGCCGTTAGGCGGGCAGGCCGTCTCGCTCGGCGTCCGCCTGCGCCGCATCCTGGCGCGCCACATCTTCCGGCGCTGCGGGGAGAACTTCAAGGCGTTCCAGCACGTCGAGTTCTCCTTCGGCTACAACATGGAGGTCGGCGACGACGTCGTGGTCCACCGGCACGTGCTCCTCGACGACCGGGGCGGCATCCGCCTCGGCAACAGGGTGTCGATCAGCGACTACGCCAACATCTACAGCCACACCCACAGCATCGTCGAGCAGAAGGACGTCACCAACGCGGTGACCGTGCTCGACGACGGCGTGCGGATCACCTATCACGCGACGGTGCTGGCGGGCGTGCACGTCGGCGAGCAGGCGATGGTCGGCGCGGTCGCCGTCGCGACGAAGGACGTGCAGCCGTACCACGTGAACGTCGGCATCCCGGCGAAGAGCGTGCGCGTCAAGCCTAACGCGCCGCAGACCAACGACTGCCTGCCGACGGCGAGGGCGAGAAGCAGGGAGTAGTGGGCTACGGGAGTACGGGAGTACGGCACTGCCATGTGGCGTTTGCGTACTCCCGTACTTCCGAAACCCCCGTACCCCCGGCTTCCCCGCTACCGTCCGACCGTCAGGCGCCAGAGGCGCGGCGAGCCGGGAAGGATGTTGTTGTTCCCCTGCGACGTCGGGTAGTAGCGCGCGTCGGCGATGTTCTCGACGTTCAGCTGCAGGTGGAGAGACGCGGGCAGCTCGAGGAAGATCGCGCCGTCGAGCCGGGTGAACGCGGGGAGCGTGACCGTGTTGTCGATCGCGGCCCAGCTGCGCCCCTGATGGATCAACCCCACCCCGACACCGACGGGGCCGGCGACGGCGACGCGGTTCCAGAGCGAGAGCGTCCGCGCCGGGACGAGGGGCACCGTCGCGCCGGACTTCGCCGCGGTCGTCGCGCTGAGGATTCGCGCGCGCTGCGCCGCGATGCCTCCCGCGATCTGCCACCACGCGAGCGGGCTTCCGGCCACCTCGAGCTCCAGCCCGGTGCTTCGCTGCGCACCCGTCTGCACGATGCGCGAGGGATCGTTCGCGTCGCGCGCCTGGCTGTTGCTCCGGTCCAGACGATAGAGCGCGGTCGTCACCGCCAGCGCCGGGGTCGGCGACCACTTGGCGCCCACCTCGTGGTTCGCGAACCGCTCCGGTCGCAGCGCGCTCGTCGTCGCGTTGAGCGACGCGAACTGGTCGCCCGCGCTCGGCAGCGCCGAGTACCCGGCGCTGGCGTAGAGCGATACCGGCTCGACGGGCTTGAAGACGATCCCGCCGCGCGGCGATACCATCACGTCCTCGCGATGCAGGCGCGCTCCGTCCCGATGATCGGCCAGTCGCAACGCGAAGCGCTCGATGCGTGCGCCGAGCACGCCCTGCCAGCGCGCCGAGAGCGTGACCTGATCCTGCACGTAGATCGAGCCGACGTTCGCGGTGACGTCGTTGTCGGCATCCGTCGCGCTCCGGCGGAACTCGACCGGGGCAGTGACGGTCGGGTTGGCGAGCGGGACGGAGACGGAGGTGGCATTTCCACCGAAATAGCCGGTGTGGCGACGATTCGTCGTCTCCTGCCGTCCGAGCTCGAGTCCGACGAGCAGCGTGTGCCAGGTTCCGCCGAGCCCCAGCCCCGCGACGAGCTCCGTCTGGTTGAAGAGATTCGCGCGGCGGGTCACGTTGTTGTACCCCGAGATGCTCACCGTCGCCGCGTCGCTGCTCACCGCGCCGGGAACGAGGTTCTGGTAGAACTTGTCGTAGTCGGCGAAGCGCGTCTGGCTGCGCAGCATGACGCCGGGCGAGAGCGAGCGCTCCGCGACGAGCCGCGCGCCGTCGACGCGCGCGCGCGCCCGGTTCACCGCGGTATTGCCGAAGAAGGTCTCGAGCGCGACCGGCGCGGGGAGTCCGCGCCAGGACGGAATTCCGCGGTCGACGATCCGACGGTCCTCGAAGTGCTCGTAGGCGACGCGCACGGAGGTGCGCTCGCCGAGGTACGCGGCGACCGGATTGATCCCGGCGCGCCGCAGCTCGACGCCGTCGCGGAAGCTCCCCGAGTGCTCGACCATGGCGTTCAGCCTCAGCGCCCCGGCGCCACCCACCCCGTCCCCGAGATCGAGCGAGGCGCGCCGGTGGTCGAAGGCGCCGAGCTCGAGGTCCGCCGCACGCCGCGTCTCGCGCGTCGCGTCCCTGGTGACGCGGTTGATCACGCCGCCCCCGCCGCCGCGCCCGAAGATCATCGCGTTCGGACCCTTCAGCGCCTCGACCCGCTCGACGTTGTACATGTCGCGCAGGTACTGCACGTCGTCACGCACGCCGTCGACGAAGAAGTCCGCCGTCGAGCTGTTGCCGCGGATCACCGGCTGATCGCGATGCCCCTCGCCCTGCCCCATCGTGACGCCGGGGATGTAGCGCACGACGTCCGCCATCCCGCGCATCGACTGGTCGGCGATGAGCTCGTGCGTCACCACGCTCACGCTCTGCGGGACGTCGCGCAGGGGCGTATCGGTCTTCGTGGCGCTGGTGGAGCGGAGCGTCGCGTACCCGCGCTCGCGGGCGCCGGTGACGCGCACTTCGTCGAGTGGAACGACCGCCGCGCGACGCAGGCTGTCGGAGGAAGGGCTCACGGAGACGGCCGTATCGCGGCCGGCCCGGGTCGTATCCGGAGTCTGGCCAGAGAGGGCGAGCGGAGCGGCCGAGATGGCGCAGGCGATGAGGATTCGCATGACGTGCGTGGAAGAATTTTCAATCCCGACAGGTGTTATCGGAATTGCGCGAATCCTAGCGGAGGCGACGATGCGAGTCAACGCGGGGGTCAGAAGACTCGCAGCACGTCCTCCACCGGACCGGCGTTCCCCGCCGACAGCAGCTGCACGATCTCGCGCAGCGAGGAGCGCTCGCGCGGCCAGACGAAGCGGGCGAGCGCTTCCTCGACGGGGAGCCACTCCCAGGCCTGATGCTCCGGACCCAGCGTCACTTCCCCTCCCTCCCCGACGAACGCGGCGAAGACCACCGCGAGCTGCACGGTGCGCAGCTTGTGCAGGTAGAAGGGGGCGATCGTGACGTTGTACAGCCGCTCGACGGCCAGCCCGGTCTCCTCGCGAACCTCGCGCACCGCCGCCATCTCGGGCTCTTCGCCCGCCTCGATGCGTCCATGCACCGTCTCCCACGCCGTCGGGCAGCGCGTGTCGAGCGAGCGCTGAAGGACGAGCACCCGCCAGCCCGTGGGTCGTGGACGGATGACGAAGACGTCGATGGTGCCGACGGAGAGCTGGGCCATGCGTGCTCGCGATGCGTGGGCCCGCAAGATAACGCCTTCACGGATCGACGAGATCGAAGTCGTCGAGCGAGGCGACCGTCGGGCGCGCGAGGCTCTCCCGCGCGCGGCGCACGAGCGCCTCCGCGGGCGGAGGCAGTGGCATGTCGAGCACGCGTCCGATCTCGGCGATGGATGTCGCGCCGGCGACGACCTGGTCGACACCGCTCTCCCACAGCCGCCGCATCCCCTCGCCGCGCGCGAGATCGGCGATCGCGTCCGATGAGGCGCCACTCGCGATGGCCCGCTCGATCGCCGCTGACGCGATGAGCGTCTCCACCACGGCGAGCCGGCCGTGGTAGCCCGTGCGTCCGCAGCGGCCGCATCCCTGCTCGCGCCAGCGCGGCGTGTGTTCGGGGATCCAGCGCCCCAGCGCGGGGCCGAGCTGGGTGTCGTCGCGCGCACGACAGCTCTCACAGAGCCGCCGCAGAAGCCGCTGCGCCACGACCCCCTTGAGCGACGCCGCGACCTTGTACCGGTCCACTCCGAGATCGTCGAGGCGCGCGATCGCGCTGGCTGCATCCAGGGTGTGCAGCGTGGAAAGGACGAGATGACCGGTCAGCGCCGCCTGGACGGCGATCGACGCCGTCTCCGCGTCGCGGATCTCGCCGACGAGGATCACGTCCGGATCCTGGCGCAGGATCGACCGGAGGGCCGCGGCGAAGGTGAGCCCGGTACGCGCGCTCACCTGCACCTGCACGATGCCGGGCAGCCGGTACTCGATCGGATCCTCGACGGTCACGATGTTCACTGCCCGCTGCTGGATGGCGCGGAGCGCACCGTAGAGCGTCGTCGTCTTGCCGGAGCCGGTGGGCCCGGTCACGAGGACGAGTCCCTCGCGAACCTCGAGCAGGGCGCGGACGCGATCGAGCTGCGGCCCCGCGACGCCTAACGCGTCGATGCTCGCCGCACCGGCGCGCGCGTCGAGCACGCGGAGGACGACCTTCTCCCCGTGCGCGGCGGGGAGCGTCGAGACGCGGAGGTCCACCTGCCCCGCGCCGATCGTCACGCTGATCCGGCCGTCCTGCGGACGGAGGCGGTCGGCGATGTCGAGCCCCGCCATGATCTTGATGCGCGACACGAGCGGAAGCCCGACGCTCGGCTCGAGCGTTCGCGCGTGTCGCAGCAGCCCGTCGACGCGATGCCGGACCGCGACGCCGGCCGGCTCGAGCTCGAGATGGATGTCGCTCGCGCGCGCGGCGATCCCCTCCCCGATGAGCGTGTCGACGAGCCGCACGACCTCGCCGTCGGGGTGCGCCGGCTCCTCCGCGACCGCGGGCGCTCGTGAAGTCGGCGCGGCCGCGATCGGTCGCGAGTCGTAGAGGCGGTCGAGCGCGCGAGCGATCACGGCCGGCGACGCGAGCAGCGCCCGGATCGAGCGTCCGGTGGCGAAGGCGAGCGTTCGCTCGCAGTCGAGGTCGAAGGGTGTCGCCGTCGCGAGGGTGAGCGTCGTGTTCGTCAGCTCGAGCGGGACGACCTGGAAGCGCCGCGCCCACGCCTCCTCGACGAAGTCCCGCGCCGCCGCGCCGGGAAGCGATCCGTTCCATCGCTCCAGTGCGTGCTGGTGGGCGAGCATGTCGAGCAGTCGCGCGTCGTCGACGAGGCCGCGACGCACGGCGCTGGTCCAGAGACTCTCGCCGGCGGTCGCGACGAGGCGTTCGAGCGCCTCCGCGGGGACGAGGGTCGCCAGGGTGGGAAGGATCCACGCGTCGCGCGAGGCGGGAGTGAACGAGGGTGCCGACATGGCCCGACGATCGCCTCGGCGGCGACGGCGGACGTCATCGTCGCGCCGCGCTTCGAATCGTCCGGCCGCCGAGTCTAGAGCACGCTCCAGAACTCGCGCGCGATGTCCACCGAGAACGTCCAGCGTCCCTCACGAAGCCCGCGCGCGACGTCGAAGCGCACGACGTCGAAGGGGCTGAGCACCCCGAGGCCGATCGACGGATACACCCCCGCCCGTCCCGCCGGCGCGGCCAGCGGGCGATCGACCCAGACCGCGTGCGCGAACGGCGCGAGTCGCGCCTCGCCCGGCGCGCGCCCGAAGCGACCGAGGTTGATCGGCACGAACGGAACCGGAAGCTGCAGCTCGACGTGCTGCGTCGCGCCGGCGCGCGCGACGAAAGCGTGAAAGTCGTAGCCGGGGCCCGATGTCGGGCCGCCGAGGAAGACGAGCTCCTGCGGCGGGACCGGGTCGCGCGAGCCGGCGCCGGCGATCGTGGTGCGGAGCGCGAGGGTCGCCCTGCCTAACGGCCGCTCGGCGCTCACCGCTGCGGCGCCGCGCAGGACCCGTGCGCGCACGTGCGGAGCTTCGGCGCGCATGTCGCTCCAGCGGACGTTCGCGTCGCCGCGCAGCACGAAGTCGAGCGGCACCTTGAGCGTTGGGCGCTCGAGCGACAGCGTGAACCGCGGCCCCCGCTGCGCGCGCGCCGGAAGCGTCGGCTCGTAGCGGCCGCTCGCCGGGACGGCGTTCACCGCGAGCGGACGCTGGCGCTCGACCGCTCCCTCCAGACGCCAGACGAGCCCCGATTCCCATGCCCAGATCGCGCGCGCGCTCACCGAGCGCACGGCGTACGGATCTGTGTAGTCGCTGCCGAACTCCTGCGCCGCGATGCTGTTCCGCACGATCGAGACCTCCTGCTCGTCTCCCGCCTCGCGGAAGTCGTCCTGCGCGGAGAGGTCGAACCCGCTCCCGCTCGCCCGTCGCCAGCCGATGCTTCCCCGCCCCTTCGCGCGCCTGTCGTCGATCCCGTAGCGCCCCGCGGCGGAGACGGTGAGCCCCTGCCCCAGATGCGCGGCGACGGCGGCGCCAAGCGCGAGTCCCTCGACGCGGTTCACGCGCGCCAGATCGGAGATCCCGCGTGCCGAGACGGCGCCGCCGCGTGCTCGCGCGAGCGCCTGCTGGCGCACGAGGGCGCGCGCCTCCTCCTGCACCCTTCGAACATCCTCGTCGGTCACCGCCCGCACGTCGCTCGGCAGCGAGTCGAGGATCTTTCCGGTGAACCCCTCGCGCAGCCGCTCGCGGGGCTTGCCGTATGCGATCTCGGCGCCGCCGAAGAAGCTCATCGGGATCCCCTTGTTCACCTCGTAGCAGCAGATCTCCCAGCGGCCGCGGATGATCCCGCGCACCGGGTACTCCATCCAGGTCCCCGTGCGCCGGATCTCGACCTCCTGGCGGCTCGGCAGCCAGAAGCGCCCCTCGACGAGGGAGCTCTCGAGCACGACCGAGATGTCCTCGAGCGCCTTGTCGCGCAGCGCGGCACGGGTGAAGGAGAACGCCATGCGGACGACCTGCGCCGTCTCGCGCTCCACGAACACCGCCCCGACGAGCCGCGGCAGGTTGTCCTGCTTCGGGCGGACGCGGACGATGTCCACCGTGATCGTGCGTCCCGGGTAGGTGATCCGCAGCGAGTCGCCGACGCTGAAGTCGTAGTCGCGCAGCCCCGCCTCCGAGAGCGGATGCGGGACGTCGAGCACCTCGTCCCCCTCGCCGATGCGGATGATGTCGGGAAAGTTGTTCTGGACGATCCCCAGGTGATCGCGGTGGTAGGCGATGTCGGTGGGGAGAAGCAGCGTGTCGCGCTGCCCCATGATGCGCTGCTTGCTGAGATTGGGCGCGCGCCAGTAGACTTCCAGCGCGAGCTCGTCGGCCTTCACGATGCGCGGCGGCTCACGGAACCCCTCGCCGACCTGCGCGAGGAAGGTCAGGTAGCCGTGAGCCTGCGCGTGATAGTCGACGAGTCCGGAGTCGGCGAGCTCGCGCGCGCGGCGCTCCGTCGCCTGGCGGACCAGCGCGAGCGTCCGCTCGTCATTCCATTCCTGCGCAGCCCCCGGGCGCGACGTCACTCCCACGAGACCGACCGCGGCGACCGCCGCGAGCACCAATCGCCGCATGATTCGCGAATATCGCGGGCGCACCAGCGCCGAACAAGCTCGGAGCGCCCGCGCATGAGCTTCGAGCTCTTTCGCGAGCGCGCGCGACAGGGCGGGATCGTCCCCGTGTGGCGCGACTGTCTCCTCGACACGGACACGCCGGTCACCGCCTTCGCGAAGCTGCGCCGCGGCCCGTTCGCCTTCCTGCTCGAGTCGGCTCCAGCCGGCGGCGAGACCTGGTCGCGCTACACCTTCCTCGGCACCGAGCCTCGCGGCGCGTGGCGGCTGCAGAACGGGGTCGTGCACGACTGGTCGCCCGAGCGCGGCTGGCACAACGAGCGGCGTCCGGAGGATCCGCTCGCCGATCTCCGGTCGCTCGTCGACGCGCACCAGCCGGTGGACGTCCCCGAGCTCGGCGCGTTCTGGTCGGGCGCGGTGGGCTACTTCTCGTACGACGTCGTGCGGCTGATCGAGAAGCTTCCCGATTCGCGAAGCGGAGGACCGCGCGTTCCCGACGCGCTCTTCGTCTTCACGCGCGCGGTCGTGATCATCGACCATCTGCGCTCGCAGGCGCGGGTCGTCGTCGGCGTCCCGCTCGCGGCGTCGGCCGACGAGGCGACGCTGCGCGCGGCGTACGACGACGCCTCGCGCACGATCGACGAGACCATCGCGCGCCTTCGCGCGCCGCTCGAGCTTCCGCCGCTCGACCTCGACCGCGACGCGCGGCCGGCGACCGGACGATCGACGTACGATCGCCTGCGCTTCATGGGGGACGTCGAGCGGATCCGCGAGTACATCTTCGCCGGCGACGCCTTCCAGGTGCTCCTCGCGCGGCGGATCGTCGTCCCGCACGACTTCCCGAGCGACGCGCTGTACCGGGCGCTGCGCGCGCTCAACCCGTCGCCGTACATGTACCACCTCGTGCTCGACGGGGTCGAGCTCGTGGGCAGCTCGCCCGAGCTGCTCGTGCGCGTCGCGGGGAGCCGCGTCACGGTCCGTCCGATCGCCGGCACGCGCCCGCGCGGACGCACGCCGGGCGAGGACGAGGCCCTCACCGCCGAGCTCCTCGCCGACGAGAAGGAGCGCGCCGAGCACATCATGCTGGTCGACCTGGGCCGCAACGACGTCGGGAGGATCGCCCGATACGGGAGCGTGGAGGTCACCGACCTGATGACGGTCGAGCGCTACTCGCACGTGCTGCACATCGTCAGCGAGGTACGGGGGACGCTGCCCGCCGACGCGAGCGCCATCGACGTCTTCCGCGCGGTCTTCCCCGCCGGAACCATGACGGGAGCGCCGAAGGTTCGCGCGATGCAGATCATCGACGAGCTCGAGCCGGAGCCGCGACGGGCCTACGCGGGAGCGGTGGGCTACATCGCCGCCGGGGACCGGCGCATGGATCTGGCGATCACCATCCGCACCTGCGTGATCGCCGACGGCGAGGCGTCGGTGCAGACGGGCGCCGGGATCGTCGCCGACTCGGTCGCCGAGCGGGAGTGGGAGGAGACGGAGAACAAGGCGCGGGCGATGCTGACCGCGATCGGGCAGGTCCGGAAGGCGCTGGGGATCGCGCCCCCGTGACCTGGCGCACGCGGACCGGGTCCGTGGATGGCAGCCCGGCCGCTATGCGCACGGGGATGGGGTCGTCATATTTGTCGCGATGGCTTTCAAGCTGATCAGCACAGAGGGGGAGCAGACGTTCGAGCTCCGATCGGGGGGAACGCTCGTCGTCGGCCGCGCGCTGACGAGCGACATCCCCGTGCTCGACCCGACCATCTCCCGCCGCCACGCCGAAGTCGCCTGGGACGAGAGCGGCGTCCACGTCCGCGACCTCGGCTCGAGCAACGGCACCTTCCTCAACGGCGTGAAGGTGGAGACGGCCAGGCTCTCCCCGGGCGACGTGATCACCTTCGGGAAGGTCCCCTTCCGGCTGAAGGAGATCACCGCCGACCCGCGCGCCCACGCCGCCGACACGCCGACGTCGTTCGGCGCGCCGGTGCCGGCGGGGGCGACGATCATTCGCAAGCTTCCGACCCGCGATTCGCGGCAACCCTTCGCGGCCTATCGCAGCAGCGGAGCCACTCGCGTCGTCGAGGAGACGACCCCGATCCGGACCGAGGACGACAAGAACGAGCAGAAGCTGGCGCTCCTCCTCGAGGTCTCGAAGGGGCTCACCAGCGCGGTCGACGTGGACGCGCTGCTCGACAAGATCGTCGGCGAGGTCTACAAGATCCTCGACGTCGATCGCGTCGCCATTCTCCTCGTCGACGACCAGGGCGACCTGCAGCCGAAGATCGCGCGCGACAAGCGCGGAGTGACCGCGGGCCGGATGGTGCCGCAGTCGATCGTGCGCAAGGTGATCGAGGAGAAGGTCGCGATCCTCTCCGACAACACCCTCGAGGATCAGCGCTTCGGCGGGCAGTCGATCGTCATGCAGCGCGTGCGATCCGCGATGTGCGGGCCGCTGATCGGCAGCGAGGACCGCGTGCTCGGCGTGCTGTACGTCGACAACCTCACGACCGCGCACCGCTTCAGCGAGGACGACCTCGAGTTCCTCATCGCCTTCGCCGGGATCGCCGGCGTGGCGATCGAGAACTCGCAGTTCGCCGACCGCATCCGGCGCGAGACGCTGGTGCGCAGCAACTTCGAGCGCTTCTTCGCGCCCGGTCTCGCCGCGCGAATCGCCAGCTCGCCCGACGCGGTGAAGCTCGGCGGCGACAAGCGGCAGGTCGCGGTGCTCTTCAGCGACATCCGCGGCTTCACCGCGCTCTCGGAGACGATGACGCCGGACGAGATCGCGAAGCTCCTCACGGAGTACTTCACCGAGATGGTGGAGTGCGTGTTCAGGAACGGCGGGACGCTCGACAAGTTCATCGGCGACGCGGTGATGGCGCAGTGGGGCGCGCCGATCGGCGAGCCCGACGACGCCGACCGCGCGATGCGCGCCGCGATCGAGATGATGACCGCGCTCGACGAGCTGAACGCGAAGTGGCGCGCCGCGGGGAAGCCGCAGCTGTCGATCGGGATCGGGCTCAACTTCGGAGAGGCGTTCGCCGGGAACATCGGCTCCGAGCGCCGGCTCGAGTTCACCGTCATCGGCGACACCGTCAACACGGCGAGCCGGCTCTGCTCCGCCGCGGACGGGGGCGAGATCCTCCTCTCCGACGACTTCCGGCGCGCGCTGCGCGAGCCTCCGCCGCTCGAGGAGCGGCCGGCGATCGAGCTGAAGGGGAAGAGCCAGCGGATCCCGCTCTACCGCGTCGCGACGTCGTGACGCGGTCGCTCGACGCGGCCCCTCCGGGATACCTGCACGTCTCGATCGCGCGGCGACGCGCGGTCGTGCGCGCGCGCGAGGCGGAGGACATCCGTGACGCGCTCACCTGGCAGACCCTCCACGACTGGGCGGCACGCGTACCCGGAGCGCGCGAGTATGTCGGGCGCGAGTTCGCGTACGGCGTCGCGCTTCCCTCGAGCGGCACGCGCGTCGTCGTCAGGCATGCGCGTCATGGCGGCATGCTCCAGGGGCTGACGCAGGACTTCTGGCTCGGGGCGGGACGCGCGCCGCACGAGCTGTCGGTCGCGATGCGGCTGGACGCCGCCGGGGTCCCGACGCCGCGGTTCGTCGCGTACGCCGTGTATCCCGCGGGCTTCGGGCTCTCGCGCGTGGACGTCGCGGTCGAGGAGATCGCCGACGCGCGCGACCTCGCCGCCGTCGTCGCCGCGGAGAACGGTTTCCCGGACACGCTGCTCGAGGCGGTCGCGAGCCTTCTCGCCGCGCTCGCCCGCGCGGGCGCGCGACACGAGGACCTGAACCTCAAGAACGTGCTCGTCACGGTGCGCGGCGGCGCGACGACGGCGTGGGTCATCGACGTGGACCGCGTGGTCTTCGGCGTGCCTCGCGTGCGCGCCCTCGAGGCGAACATCGCGCGGCTCGGACGCTCGGCGCGCAAGTGGCGCCGGGGACGCGCGCTCCCGCTCGAGGAGGACCGGCTCGCGGCGCTGGCGCGCCGCGCGCGCGAGATGGGGGCCCGCCGATGACCGTCAGGCTCGACCGCGTCGGCATCGTGATGATGAGCGCCGTCGGCGACGCCGTGCACGTCCTGCCGGTGATCAACGCGATCAAGCGCGCGCGCCCCGCATCGCGCGTGACGTGGGTGCTGCAGCCCGGGCCGGCGACGCTCGTCCGCGGACACCCGGCGGTGGACGAGATCCTGCTCTTCGAGCGCGCGAAGGGGCTGCGCGCCTATCTCGACCTGCGCCGCGAGCTCGCGACGCGGCCCTTCGACGTCGCGCTCGCGCTGCAGGTCTACTTCAAGGCGGGGCTGGTGCTCGCGATGACGCGCGCGACGACGAAGCTCGGCTTCGACCGCGCGCGGGCGCGCGATCTCAACTGGCTCTTCACCAATCGCCGCATCGAGCCGCACCCGATGCAGCACGTGCAGGACCAGTATCTCGAGTTCCTGAAGCCGCTCGGCGTCGATCCGAACCCCGTCGAGTGGAAGCTCGGCCCGTGGCCGGAGGAGCGCGCCTGGCAGCGCGAGTTCTTCGCCGCGCTCGAGCGCCCCGCCGCGAGCATCGTCGTCGCGACGAGCAAGGCCGAGAAGGACTGGCTTCCCGAGCGCTGGGCCGAGGTGTGCGACGCGCTCTGGCACGACTTCGGGCTGCAGCCGGTGCTCGTCGGCGGAAGGTCGCCGCGCGAGCTGGCGGCGGAGCGGGTGATCATGGAGCGGGCGCGGGTGAAGCCGGTCTCCGCGTTAGGCAGCGGGCTGCGGCGGCTCGTCTCGATCATCGACGGCTCCGCGCTCGTGCTCTCCCCCGACACCGGCCCGCTCCACGTGACCGTCGCCCTCGACCGGCCTGTCGTCTCGCTGATCGCCTACTCGAACCCGAAGCGGGTGGGCCCGTACCGGAAGTTCCGCGACCTGATGATCGACGCGTACGGCGATCCCGGGGAAGACTATCCGGTCTCGATGGAGAACCGCCCCGGGCGAATGCCGCGCATCACCGTCCGCGACGTCCTCGATCGTGTCGAACGCTGGCGTGCCGAGTACGCGCCGCGCTACGGCCTCGGGCTCGTGTCGAGCAGCCGCCCGAACTCGTAGCGCACGCCCGCCTTCGCCAGAAGGCGGACCATGCGGACGAGCGCGAGCCCCATCACCGCGAAGTAGTCGCCCTCGATCCGCTCGACGATCGTCGCGCCGAATCCCTGGATCCCGTACGAGCCGGCCTTGTCCATCGGCTCCCCGGTCGCGATGTACGCGTCGATCTCCGCGTCGTCGAGCGCGCGGAACCAGACTTCGACCTCCTCGACGCCGCTCTCGACGCGCTCGCCCCGTGCGACGGCGACACCGGTCAGCACGGTGTGCGAGCGCCCGCTCAATGTGCGCAGCATCCGGCGCGCATCGTCGGCGTTCTCGGGCTTGCCGAGAATCTGTCCATCCACCACGACCGTCGTATCGCTGCCGATGACGACCGCGTCGCGCGTGTCCCGCGAGATGGCGAGCGCCTTCTCGCGCGCCAGACGCTCGCAGTAGTCGTGGGGACTCTCATCGTCGCGGGTGGACTCGTCGATGTCGGCCGGGCGGACCTCGTACGAGATCCCGATCAGCGCGAGCAGCTCCCGTCGCCGGGGCGAGGACGAGGCGAGGACGACGCGTGGCGCGACGCTCATCGGGGCTCGTCGGTCGCGAGCGCGTCTCCGTCACGGAGATCGCGCAGGAGCTTCAGCACCGCCTTGCGCAGCGGTGCGAGTATCGGGTTTCCGCCGAGGGAGATGAGTCGGGTCACGATGGGAACGGTGCGGTCGATGAGGACGCGCGTGCGGCGACGTCCGCGCGACGTGTCGAAGATCCAGAAAAGTATGACCCCCATCTCGTAGAGCCAGAGCAGATAGGGCAGCTCGCGACGAAGATCGGCCGGCGGACCGAGCGATGATCCGTCGACGACGCGCTCCATCAGCGCGATCGCCTCCTCGCGAACGCGCCGTGACGCGTCGCTGAACGGATTGAGCGGGCTGTGCGGGTCTGCGGCGCTGCGGAAGAGCACACCCGAGAAGCGGTGATACGGCTCGCTCGTGTCGATCTTCGCGTGCAGCGTCGCGAGCACCCGCTTGCGGAAGTCCCGCTCCCCCTCGAGAAGCGGAGCGGTAGCGGCAAGATGCTCCTGGTGGCTGCGCTCGTAGAAGGCCTGGACCAGCTCCTCCTTCGACTCGAAGTAGTAGTACGCGTTGCCGAGCGAGACTCCCGCTTCGTCGGCGACAATGCGCATCGTGGTCTCCTCGAAGCCGCGCTCCATGAACGAGGAGAGCGCGGCTTCGAGGATCTTCGCCCGGGTCTGCTCACCCTTGCGTGACGGCTTCGCATCGGGCGATGGCGATTGTTTCGCGGGCATCGCGGAGGCTCAGACGGCGGGGTGGAATCGGCGAATGAGCCCGCCGAGATCCCCGCGGTTGCGACCGATCCATTCGCTCGCCGCTCGCGCCACTGGAAGCATGGGCGCCGAGGAAAGGCGCGATGCGAGCGCGTGGTGCTCGCGCGTCGCCCAGAGCGCGGTGAGCCACGCCTTCTCCTCGCGGTAGACGTTCCCCGCGTCGTCGACCGCGGTGAGCTGCCCCAGGGTTCCGTCGTGGTCGAGCTCCGGGTAGAGAGCACGCGCCTCGGCGGACCCCGCCGCCACGAGGGCGACGGGGATCCGCTTCGGCTGCGCGGCGAGCCAGTCGCGCGCGCCGCGACAGAACTCGCAGGACGGGTCATACAGAACCGTCAGGGCGCGCATGGTCAGGCCGCCGCGGGCTGGGCGTTCACGCGCGTCCGTGCGTCGGGCCGGACCGGCGGAATGGGCGGCGCGATGTGCCGGGCGCGGATGCGCGAGAACACGTACAGGTTGAAGAAGTGCATCAGCCCGACGCCCACGAGCACGGTGCCGAGCTTCCCGGCGAGAACTTCGACCCCGGCGCGGGCGGTGTAGTACTCGCCCTCGACCCGGAGATTGAGCGCGACGTAGCCGAGGTTGATGAGGTAGAAGCCGACGACCAGGAGGTGGTTCACCGAGTGCGCCATCTCCTCGTCGCCGCCGAAAACGTCGACGAGGAAGCGGTATCCGTTCCGGTAGAGCGTCCGGCCCACCCAGATGGTGATGGCGATGCTGACCGGGACGTAGAGGAGGTAGGTGACCAGGATGACTGACATAGGGCTCCTTGGTTGTTGAACGCGTTCAATAATTGCCCTTGCCTCCCCGGCAGTCAAGAGGATTCTTGAACTTGTTCAACAATTCGGGTCCCCTTCGGTCGCCGGCCTCCGCTACTCCCCGGCCGACGGCCGCTCACGCGCCAGCCAGAGCGTCACCGGCCCGTCGTTCACCAGCTCGACGTCCATCATCGCCCCGAACTCCCCCGTCTCGACCACGAGCCCGCGCTCGCGCAGCAGCCCGACGAACCGCTCGTACAGCGGACGCGCATGCTCCGGCCGCGCCGCGTCGATGAAGCTCGGCCGCCGCCCCTTCGCGGCGTCGCCGTACAGCGTGAACTGCGATACCGCGAGCACCGCGCCTCCGACCTCCGCGAGCGCGAGGTTCATCTTGTCCTCGGCATCGGCGAACAGTCGCAGCCCGGCGATCTTCTCCGCCATCCACGCTGCTTCCGCTTCGCCGTCCGAGTGCGTCACGCCGACGAGCAGCAGGTAGCCGCGGCCGATGCGGCCGCTCGGCCGTGAGCCTTCCCTCTCCCTGATTCGTACCTCGGCGCGTGAGACGCGCTGCAGCAGGACTCGCATGGCGCGGAAGCTATCGCGCCGCCGGGTCTCCCGCTTCCGCCTCACCCGTTCCGGGTCGTAGGTTGCGCGTCGGACCTCGCGATACCTCAACCCCTCCGATGCGACAGCCCACCATCTCCGCCCTCGCGGCGCTCCTGCTCGCCGCCCCCTCGCTCCTCCCCGCGCAGCGGCTCCAGTATCCGGCGACTCGGACCGGCGACGTCGTCGACGATTACCACGGCCGGCGCGTCCCCGATCCGTACCGCTGGCTGGAGGACCTGAACTCTCCCGAGACCGTGTCGTGGGTCGCCGCGCAGAACCAGGTCAGCTCGGGATACCTCGCCACGCTTCCGGCACGCGACGCCATCCGGCGGCGGATCACCGAGCTCTGGAACTACCCGCGCGTCAGCGTCCCGTACTTCGAGGGGGGACGCTGGTATCTCTCGCGCAACACCGGCCTGCAGCGCCAGTCGGTGATCTACGCGCGACAGCGGCTCCTCGGGCCGGAGCACCTCGCGCTCGACCCTAACGCGCTCTCACCCGACGGCTCCATCGCCCTTTCCGGGTTCAGTCCCTCGCCCGACGGCCGCTATGTCGCCTACGCGCAGTCCGAGGGAGGCGCCGACTGGGCCACCTGGTACGTGCGTGACGCCGCGACGGGGAAGCAGCTCTCCGACACCGTGCGCTGGATCAAGTTCTCGGGCGTCTCGTGGACGCACGACGGGCGTGGCTTCTTCTACGGCCGCTACCCCGAGCCGCAGCAGGGCAAGTCACTGCAGGTCGCGCTGAGCGATCGCACCCTCTATTACCACGTCCTCGGCACTCCGCAGTCGGCGGACAGGCTCGTCTACCGGCGCACCGACGAGCCGCAGCTCTTCTTCGGCGGATCGCTCGACGAGACGGGACGCTATCTCTTCGTCGTCGCGCGCCACGGGACGAGCAGCAAGAACGAGCTGTACTACGCCGACCTGGGCGATCCGAAGCATCCCAACCTCGATGCGGCGATCCGTCCGCTCTACACGGGCCACGACGCCGAGTACGAGCCGCTCGAGGTGGTGAACGGCACGCTGTACCTCCGCACCGATCGCGACGCGCCGCGCCGCCGCATCGTCGCCGCTTCGCTCGCCGATCCCGCGCCGAGCGCGTGGCGCACGGTCGTCCCCGAGGGGACCGGCGTCATCGAGGGTGCGTCGATGGTCGCGGGGCGCGTCGCGGTCACCACCCTCGAGGACGTCGCCAGCGTCATCCGTCTCTACTCGCTCGACGGGAAGCTGCAGCGCACCGTCAGGCTCCCCGGACTGGGCAGCGCGAGCACGATGATGGGCCGCTTCGACCGCCCGGAGATGTTCTACACCTTCACCTCTCCGCTCTACCCCTCGACGGTCTTCCGTTACGACGCGACGACCGGGATCAGCCGACCGTTCGAGCAGCCGAGGCTCACCTTCGACCCGTCACGCTACGAGACGCAGCGGCTCTTCTACACGTCGAAGGACGGAACGCGCGTGCCGATGTTCGTCACGCACCGCAAGGGACTGACGCTCGACGGCGCGAACCCGACGATGCTGTACGCATACGGCGGCTTCGACATCAGCACGCTGCCGACGTTCCGCGCCGACGTGCCGGCGTGGCTCGAGCTCGGCGGCGTCTGGGTGACCGCCAACATCCGCGGAGGCGGCGAGTACGGCGAAGCGTGGCACCAGGCGGGGATGTTCGAGAAGAAGCAGAACGTCTTCGACGACTTCATCGCGGCGGCGGAGTATCTGATCGCGCAGAAGTACACCTCGCCCTCGAAGCTGGCGATCATGGGCGGATCGAACGGCGGGCTGCTCGTCGGCGCGGCGATCACGCAGCGTCCCGATCTCTTCGGCGCCGCGCTCCCCGCCGTCGGCGTGATGGACATGCTGCGCTACCACAGGTTCACCGGCGGCTCGTTCTGGACCGCGGAGTACGGCTCGGCCGACGACTCGACGCAGTTCGGCTACATCCGCGCGTACTCGCCGCTGCAGAACATCAAGCCGGGGACGTGCTATCCGGCGACGCTCGTGACGACGGCGGACCACGACGATCGCGTCGTGCCGAGCCACTCGTTCAAGTTCACGTCGGCGCTGCAGGCCGCGCAGAGCTGCGACAAGCCGGTGCTGATCCGCGTCGAGACGCAGGGGAGCCACGGTTATCGCCCGACGGACAAGCGGATCGCCGAGCTCGCGGATGAATGGGCGTTCGCGGCGGCGAATCTCGGGGTGAAGCTGGCGGCGCCGGCGACACCCTGACGCGTCGTCACCGCCGGACGATCACCACGCGGCCGGCGGCGAGGACGGATTCTTCCTGGACCGGGGTCCAGCGGGACAGCTCCGCATTCAGCAGCGCGAGCCGCTCCCGCTGGATCCCGATCTTGCGTGTGAGCACCGCGACGTTCGCCTTCGCGTGGGCCAGCTCGAGCGACGACGACATGTCGCGCTTGCGGAGCGACTCGGTCACGCCGAGCTGCCGCTGCGCCTCGTCGAGGTCCACGCCGAGCTGCTCGATCGTCTCGTCGAGGGAGAGCTGCCGCTCGCGCAGCGCCGCGTCGTCGTGGTTCGACTGCAGCCGCGACGAGATGACCTGCACGTCGTAGAGGTGCATCGTCATCCCCGGCGCGTCGTCGGTCCCGGGGAGCTCGAGCGTGACCTCGGGGAGTCGCGCACCCTCGGTCGCGCGCCGCGCCAGCTCGGCGCTCAGGCTGTCGGGGCTGCGCGTGATGCGGAGCTGCGCGGCCGGGGGCATCGCCGCGTGCGCACGCGTGCCCGCCTGTCCCGCCGGCGCGGGAATCGCGCCGTTCACCGTGATCTCGAACTGCCGCGCCGGCACCGGCGCGCCGACGCCGCTCCCGAAGTCGAACGCGACGCGCGGCGCTGGCGGTGCGGGCACCGCGGCCTCGCGCAGCGCCACGGTGTCGACGACGATCGTCGTGTCGGCCGGACGCAGCGACACTCGAGGCAGCCCCGCGGCCGCGACCTGCAGCGCGGCGACGAGCAGCGCTGCCGTCATTCGACGGTCACCGACTTCGCGAGATTGCGCGGCTGATCGACGTTCAGCCCGCGCTTCGCGGCGATGTAGTAGGCGAGCAGCTGCAGCGGGATCGCAGCGAGGATCGGGTAGAGCATGTCCAGCGTCTCGGGAATCCTGAATTCGTGGTCGGCGAGCTTCTTCAGCGCGGGCTCGTCGCGACTCGTGAGCGCGATCACGCGGCCTCCCCGCGCCTTCACCTCCTGCACGTTCGACACGACCTTGTCGAACACCGCGTCGTGCGGGGCGATGAACACCACCGGCATGTTCGCGTCGATGAGCGCGATCGGCCCGTGCTTCATCTCCGCGGCCGGGTAGCCCTCCGCATGAATGTAGCTGATCTCTTTCAGCTTCAGGGCGCCCTCGAGCGCGACGGGGAAGTTGTAGCCGCGGCCGAGGTAGAGAAAGTTCGACGCGTCCTTGAACTGTTCGGCCAGCTTCTCGATCTCCGCGGCGCGATCGAGGATCTGCTGGATCTGCTCGGGGAGCCGCTCCATCGCCTGCGCGATCTCGCGGCCGCGAGCCGCGGACATGTCGCGTCGGCGCGCGAGCTTCAGCGTGAGCAGGAGCAGCGCGATCACCTGGCTGGTGAACGCCTTGGTGCTCGCCACTCCAATCTCCGGACCCGCGTGGAGGTAGATGCCCCCGTCGTCCTCGCGCGCGATCGTCGAGCCGACCACGTTCACGAGGCCAAGCGTCTTCGCGCCGCGCCGCTTCGCCTCGCGCATCGCGGCGAGCGTATCCGCGGTCTCGCCCGACTGCGAGATGACGACGCACAGCGTCCGCGGGGTGATGATCGGGTTGCGGTAGCGGAACTCCGACGCGTACTCCACCTCGACCGGAATTCGCGCCAGATCCTCGATCAGGAGCTCGCCGATCAGCGCCGAGTGCCAGCTCGTCCCGCACGCGGTGATGACGACGTTGTCGACGTTCTGCAGCTCGTCGCGCGAGAGGTTGATGCCGCCGAGCTTCGTGAACCCCTCCTCCGTGACGAGGCGACCGCGCATCGTGTTCGAGATCGTGTTGGGCTGCTCGAAGATCTCCTTGAGCATGAAGTGGGCGAATCCGCCCTTCTCGATCATGTCGAGATCCCAGTCGATCTTGCTCACCTTCTTCTCGCGCTGCGCCGCCTGCAGGTCGGACACGGAATACCCGTCCGCGGTGACGACGGCGATCTCGCCGTCATCGAGGTAGACGACGTCGCGCGTGTACTTGAGGATCGCGGCGACGTCGCTGGCGATGAAGTTCTCGCCGTCGCCGAGTCCGAGGAGGAGCGGGCTCCCCTTGCGCGCCGCGACGATCTTCCCCGGCTCCTTGCTGCTCACGACCGCGATCCCGTAGGTGCCCTCGACGAGGTGCAGCGAGTCGGCGACCGCCTGCTCGAGGTTGCCGTCGAATGCCGCCTCGATGAGGTGCGCGAGCACCTCGGTGTCGGTCTCCGACACGAAGGTGTGGCCGCGCTCTTGAAGCATCGTCCGCAGCGCACCGTAGTTCTCGATGATCCCGTTGTGCACGACGGCGATCGTGCCGGTGCAGTCATGATGCGGATGCGCGTTGCACTCGTTCGGCGCGCCGTGCGTCGCCCAGCGCGTGTGGGCGATCCCCATCATTCCCTCGACGGGATCGTCGTCGACGACGCTCTCGAGCACCGCGATCTTTCCGACGGCCTTCCGCGTCTCCAGCCCCTTGCCGTTCATGATCGCGACGCCCGCGGAGTCATAGCCCCGATACTCCAGGCGCTTCAGCCCCTCGATCAGCACCGGGGTCGCGATGCGCGGCCCGACATATCCGACGATCCCACACATGGTCGTTCGCCTCGTTGATGTTCTCGCTCAGCGTCCGAGCGCGTCGAGCGGCACGCGCGAGCGCGCGACCAGCTCCCTCGCTTCCACCGCCGTCGGAGCCTCCGCGATCACGCGGACGATCGGCTCCGTCCCCGACGGACGGACGTGCACCCAGCGGTCCTCCCAGGCGAGTCGGAGCCCGTCCTGGGTATCCGCGGCGGCGCCGGGGAAGGCGCTCCGCAGCGCGTCGTACACCGCCGTCAGGCTCGCGTCCGGGCGGTCCAGCTTGTCCTTCACGATCACGTATCGCGGGTGATCGTTCACGATCGCCGACAGCGGCCGATCCTCCTCCACCATCAGCTGCAGGAGGATCGCGATGCCTAACGGCGCGTCGCGGCCGAGATGCAGCTCGGGGAGGATGACGCCGCCATTCCCTTCCCCGCCGATCGCCGCCTGCTCGCTCCGCATCCGCGTCGCGACGTTCACTTCCCCGACCGCGGCCCGGATCACCGGTGCCCCCGCCGCCTTCGCGACGTCGTCCACGACGCGGCTCGTCGACAGGTTGATCACCACCGGCCCCTTCCGGTACCGGAGCACGAGCTTCGCGGCGAGGGCCAGTGTGTAGTCCTCGCCGATCGCCTTCCCGTCCTCCGACACCAGCGCCAGCCGGTCGACGTCCGGATCCACCGCGAGCCCGACGTCGGCGCGCGTATCAAGCACGAGGCGTTCCAGCTCGCCCAGATTCTCCGCCACCGGCTCCGGAGGCCGCGGAAAGCGTCCGTCCGGCTCGAGGTTGATCGACGTCGTCATGCACCCGAGGCGCTCGAGCAGCCGCGGGACGATGATCGCCCCTGCCCCGCGGCAGCTGTCGAGCGCGACCCGGAACTTGCGCGCCCGGATCCGCGGCACGTCGATGAAGGGGAGCGCCAGCACCGCGTCCACGTGACGCTCGATCGCGCGCTCGTCCGCCTCGACGACGCCGAGATTCTGCCAGGTCGCGCGCGGCACTCCGTTCTCCATCAGCGTCCGCATCGCGGTTCCCTCGACCGCGTCGAGAAAGAGCCCGCTCGGCCCGATCATCTTCAGCGCGTTCCACTCGATGGGATTGTGGCTCGCCGAGATCATGATCCCGCCGGCGGCGTGGTGATGCTCCACCGCGAGCTGCGTCGTGGGCGTCGTCGTCAGCCCGAGGTCGATCACCGTCGCGCCCACCGACTGGAGCGCCGATACGACCACGCGATGAAACATCGGCCCCGAGACACGGCTGTCACGGCCGACGACGACGGACTTCGACCGGCCGGCGGCGAGCGCCCACCCGCCGAATCCCGCCGCGAATCGCGCGACCACTTCCGGGGTCAGCGCCTCCCCGACCCGTCCCCGCACCCCCGACACGCTGACCATCAACCCCTCGTACATTCGCCCTCCGGCGCAGCTCGGTGAATCCGTGAAAGATCGCTCCCGTGGACCCCCGCTGGCACCCCCGAACGACGGTTCGGCGATTTTTACCAACTCGCGCAGGACTGCGTCTCTAGGGGACGACGCTCACTCCGCAGACCCCTCCGATTCCGTTGCAGCCCGCCCGCCGGTCCACCTCCTGGTCGTTCCGCTCCAAGCTCGCGCTGTTAAG
>DASVXU010000202.1:0-6856 GCA_036392515.1 Gemmatimonadaceae bacterium
TGAGGAACCACATGCCCGCCGCCGTCGCGCTGGAGAGCGCGGCGAGGACGTTGATGCGCACGGCGACGGAGCCGGCGATCGGGAGCAGCGAGAAGACGCGCCCGATGAGCACGAAGAACGGATTTCCCGGCGGGTGCGGCAGCCCCAGCGTGTAGGCGGCAGCGATGTACTCGCTCGTGTCCCACATCGCCGTCGAGGGCGCGAGGGTGAGCAGGTACAGCACGAACACGCCGAGCGAGGTGAGCCCGGCGGCAAGATAGGACGAGCGGGTATCCAGCTCGGTCGTTTTCGTCTGGGCCATTCGATTGGGAGTGTACGCGAGAGGGGCCTCTCGCGAGGCACGTGTAGCCATGAAACTAGGGGGCTGGGCGTTAGTGACGGAAGAGACGCTGCCCAGTTAGTACCATCGTCATGCCGTGCTGGTTTGCTGCCTCGATCACTTCCTGGTCGCGAACCGACCCGCCCGGCTGGATGATCGCGGTCACACCCGCCTCGGCCGCCTGGTCGATCCCGTCCCGGAAGGGGAAGAACGCGTCCGAGCCGAGCGCCGAGCCTCTGGTATCGTGGCCGATGGTGCGCGCCTTGTGTACAGCGACGAATGCCGCGTCCACGCGTGACATCTGGCCCGCGCCGATCCCGATCGTGGCCCCGTTCCGCGCGAGCACGATCGCGTTCGACTTGACGCCGGCGACGGCGCGCCACGCGAACGCCAGGTCCGCGCGCTCGGTGTCGGTCGGCTGCCGCTCGGTGACGACCTTCCAATCGTCGGTCACGCTCGGGAGAGGCGCGCGCTCCTGCGCCAGGAAGCCGCCCCGCACGCGCTTGAAGTCGAGGGCACGGTCGCCCCAGCGCGCGTCGCCCTCGAGGACGCGGAGGTTCTTCTTCCGCCCGAGGATCTCCACCGCACCCTCGCTGAACGACGGCGCGACGACGCACTCGACGAAGAGCGACGACACCGCCTCGGCGGCGGCATCGTCCACCGGAACGGTGAAGGCGATCACCGATCCGAACGCCGACACCGGATCGCAGGCGAGCGCCTTTCGATAGGCGTCGAGCGCCGAGTCGCCCGTGGCGAGGCCACAGGGGGTCGTGTGCTTGATGATCGCGCAGCATGCTTCGCCGCGGAACGGATCCGCCGCGAGGAGCGCGCCGTCGAGGTCGAGCAGGTTGTTGAAGGAAAGCTCCTTGCCGCCGCGCTGCTTCAGCTGTCCGAGCCCCGGACCGCCGTCGACGTAGAATGCCGCGCGCTGCCCGGGGTTCTCGCCGTAGCGCAGCGACTGCACGCGACGCAGCGCGATGGACATCTCGTTCGGGAACGCCTCGCCGCGCTGCGCCGCGAACCACCCGCTGATCGCGGCGTCGTACGCCGCCGTGTGCGCGTACGCCTTCTCGGCGAGATCGCGCCGGAAGGCGAGCGCGTCGTCGCCATCCTTCAGCGTCGCGAGCACGCGCGGATAGTCCGCGGGATCCACGACCACGGTCACCGACGCGAAGTTCTTCGCCGCCGAGCGCAGCATCGACGGCCCGCCGATGTCGATGTTCTCGACGACCTCCTCCGGGGAGACGCCCTTCTTCGCCGCGGTCTCACGGAAGGGATAGAGGTTCACGACCACGAGATCGATCGGCGCGATGCCGTGCTCCTTCATCGCCGCGACGTGCTCGGGGAGATCGCGCCGGGCGAGCAGCCCGCCGTGGACGACGGGATGCAGCGTCTTCACCCGGCCGTCCATCATCTCCGGGAAGCCGGTGACGTCGCTGACGTCGCGCACGCGGATCCCCGCATCGCGGATCGCGCGCGCGGTGCCCCCCGTCGAGATCAGCTCCCAGCCGAGCTCCGAGAGGCCGCGGGCGAAGTCGACCAGACCGGTCTTGTCCGAAACAGAAAGCAGTGCGCGCATGCGTTGGGTGCGGGTGGTGTGATGCCTAACGGGCCGCGGCGAGCGCGCCGACGATGCGGGCCAGCGCCTGGATGTCGCGCAGGTCGATCACCTCGGCGGGGGAATGGCTGTAGCGCAGCGGCCACGCGACGGGGACGTCTACCGCGCCGACGCGCGCGACCTCCGAGCCGTCGTTGCCGCCGTTGGTCGTCCCGACCTGGAGCGGGATGCCGCGCGCGCGGGCGATGGCGCGCACGCGATCCACCTCGCTCGCCGGCGTGGCGCTCGAGTTGTCGAGTGCCCGCACCACCGCGCCCTGACCGATCGGCGCGACGGCGAAGCGCGTGCTCTCGAGCGGCGAGTCGGCGGAGACGAAGGTGTCCACCGCGTGCACGCGCTTCACGCTCGGGCCCAGCCGCGCGGCGATGTCGTGCGCGCCGCCGAGGGCGGTCTCCTCCTGCACCGACCAGACGAAGATCACCGTGTGGTCGAGGCGAGCGACGTCGAGCGCGCGAACCGCGAGGATGAGGGCCGTGCAGCCGGCGCGGTCGTCGATCGAGCGGGCGGTGAAGCGCGTTCCGATGAGCGACGACGCGCTCTTCACTCCCGTGAGCGTCATCCCGGGCGCGACGCCGCACGCCGCGAGCGCGACCGAATCGACTCCCATCCACGCCGTGAGCGCCTCCGGCTGCTTCGTCGTCGCCGCCTGACGGGGAACGAACACGCCGGTCGCCGCGGTGCCTTCGCCGGTGCGGATGGTGCGCAGCGCGCAGCTCGCGCCGGGCGCCCGTCCGCGCTCGAAGTGCAGCAGCGCCGGCTGTCCCTCCCAGAGCGAGCGGAAGAAGCCGCCGCGCGGCCGCAGCGAGAGCGTGCCGTCGCCGGCGACCTTCGTGACCTCGAATCCGATCTCGTCCATGTGCGCGACGAACATCGTCGTGTCGCGCGCCGGCCCCACCGCGAGCACGATGTTGCCGATGCTGTCCACGCGTGCACGCTCGCTCGCCCACTTCGGGAGCTGCGCCATCACCGCCGCGCGCACCTGCCACTCGTGCTCGGAGACGCCGTAGGTCTCGGTGAGCGACGCGAGCAGGCTCGCGGCGTCGCGCAGCGAGTCGGTGCGTGCCGCCATCCGCGGCGCGGCATTGACCGCGGGGAGCGCCACCACGGAGGGCGTGCCCGTCGCGCCCGCCGCGCGCGCGACGGTGGTGAACAGCTCGGCGACGTCATCGGCGCTGATGCTCTCGACGAGCGTCCCGCGAAAGCTCGTGCGCGCACCGATCGCCCGCGTCGCGCCGACGCGAACGTTGGCGGGAAACGCCAGCTCCTCCGCCGACGGCGTGCGACGGCTGATCTGCACGCCCGCCTCGCCGCTGTCCGCGCGGGCGAGCGCGGGGTCGATGACGAAGAGCGAATCGACGGGGCCGAGCGCCGAGAGCGCCGCCGAGAGTCCGGTCAGCTCGAAGCTTCCCTGCGCGGCGAGGAGGAAGACCGTCTCGCCGCGCGACGGCGTGAGCCGCGAGGCCGCGGCGACCGCCGCGCAGCCCGCGCGCTGCGCCGCGCCGGCCCCCGCGACGACGTCGGCGTAGCGCCAGCCCGAAAGATCGCGCGTCACGGGATCGAGGAGCTGGATCCCCGCCGCGGCGACCTCCGCCGCGCTCCTCGCGCCGACGTCCACGTAGAAGCTCTCGATCGACGCGGGCGCATCCTCGCCCGCGCGCCGGCGCCAGAGGTGCGTGCTGCGCACCGCGATCACGCCGGGCACCACCCCGCGCGCGGTACGTACCCTGATGCGCTGCCCCTCGTGGAACTGGTCCCAGAGCGCGTGGCGCCGCGCGTTGCCGCTGTTGTGCAGCCGCAGGAACCCGTCGTCGGTGATCCCGCTGACGACGTAGCCCGCCTCGTCGAGCGAGCAGGCGACGACGCGGCGCGGCGAGCCGCTGCCCTTGCGGACCATGTAGCCGTCGAGCGGCGCCGGGCCGAAGCCGATCGCGCGCATCGCCGGCGCCGCGAGCGCCTCGCGTCCCGGAGTCACGTCCAGGGCGATCCACGACGCGACCGCGTCGAGGGTCGCGTCGCGATCGGGGCGCGCGGCGATCTGCGCGGCCGCTGCGCCAGGGAGCAGCGCGACGAGCGCCGCGAGGGCCAGTCTACGAGCGGAGCAGTGCATCGATCTGTTCGGCGATGGCCGCCTCGCCGGCGGCGGTGATGGTGAAGGCTGGCGCGTCCACGGGCGCGTCGAAGGCACCGCGCACCCGGCCGCCCGCGTCCAGCGCGATCGCGCCGCGCGCCACCGCGTCCACGACGCGCGGATAGAGAAGATGCTCGATCTTCAGCACGCGCGCGGCGAGCGAGTGCTCATCGTCACCGGCGAGCACGGGGACTGGCCACTGGGCGACGATCGGCCCGCGGTCGTAGTGCGCGTCCACGAAGTGAACGGTCACGCCGCTGACGCGGGCCCCCGACTCGATCACGGCGCGGTGGACGCGCGCGCCGTAGAGCCCGTGTCCACCGAATGCGGGAAGAAGCGCGGGGTGGACGTTGAGCATCCGTCCCGCCCAGCGCGTCGTGACTTCCTCGGGAACGAGCGAGAGATACCCCGCGAGCACGACGAGGTCGGCGCGGTGCTCGTCGAGCAGCGTGCCCAATGCGCCGGGAGCGCACGCTGCGGTCGCGATCCCGGCGCGGCGCGCGCGCTCCAGCGCTCCCGCGGTCTCCTTGCCCGCCGCGACGACGACGACGTCACCGCCGCGCCGCTCGCCGAGAGCCGCGAGGTGATCGATGATCGCCTGGAGGTTCGAGCCCCCGCCCGAGGCGAGGACCGCGATGCGACGACGCGCGGTCATGACGTCGAGCCGAGCATCCGCTAGCGCGCCGCCTCGCTGAGGTACGCGATCACGGCGTCGCCGAGCGAACGCGCCGTCTCGGCGTCGCGCTCGGCGCGCGCGAGGTCGCCGGGCGGCGTGTCCGGGCTCGCGACGAGGATCGCGCGCCCGCCCAGCGTGATCCCCGGCTCGACGTCTCGCCACTTGTCGCCGACGTAGAGCGAACCGCGCAGGTCGATCTCGAGATCGTCGCGCGCCTGCTCGAACATCCCCGTGCCCGGCTTGCGGCAGTCGCAGGCGCCGGTGATGGCGGGGTGATGCGGGCAGTAGTACGTCGCGTCGATCGTCGCGCCCGCCTCACGCACCAGGGTCTCGACGCGCTCGGCGACGCGCGCGTAATCCGCCTCGCTGAACATCCCGCGCGCGATCCCGGACTGGTTGGTGACGACCACGACGAGCACGCCCGCGTCGTTGAGCCGCCGCAGCGCGTCCACGGCGCCGGGGAGCAGGCGCACCTGCTCGGGCCGCGAGATGTAGTGCGCGTCCTCGATGATCGTGCCGTCGCGATCCACGAACGCCGCGCGTCGGTTCTCCGTCATGCCTGCAAGTCCTCCAGCGCGGCCGACAGCCGCGCGTCATCCTCTTCAGGTACGCTCCGCAGGTCGAGCAGGAGGGTGGCGTCCTCGATCCTTCCCACCACCGGCATCTGCGCCGCGCGCAACCTGGCCGCCAGCGCTTCCGCGTCGCCGGCGAGCGCGATCGCCGCCGAGGGAATCCGCGCGGTCGGGAAGGCGCCGCCCCCGACCGTCGCGACGCTGTCCACGACGCGCGTCCCGCGTCCCGCGCGTGTCGCGATCGCCTGAGCGCGCTCGCGCACGCGGGCGAGAGGGGCGGTGAGCATCGCCAGCGCGGGGATTTCCCGCACCGCTCGCGCGGGATCGCGGTAGAGCGCGAGCGTCGCCTCGAGGGCGGCGAAGGTCAGCTTGTCCACGCGCAGTGCGCGCGCGAGCGGATTGGCGCGGAGCCGCGCGATCAGCGCCCGCTCGCCGACGATGATCCCCGCCTGCGGTCCGCCGAGCAGCTTGTCGCCGCTCATCGTCACGAGGGACGCGCCGGCGCGCAGCGCATCGCGCGCCGTGATCTCCCCGCTCAGCCCGAACGCGTCGAGCGGGATGAGCAGCCCGCTGCCGAGGTCGTGCACGATCGGGACGCCCACCTCGCGCGCCACCGGAACGAGCTCGCGCACCCCGACCTCGGCGACGAAACCCTCGATCGCGAAGTTGCCGCGATGAACCTTGAGGATCGCTCCGGTGCGCGGGTTGATCGCGCGGCGGTAGTCGTCGAGGTGCGTGCGGTTGGTGGTCCCGACCTCGACGATCGTCGCACCGCTCTTCGCGACGATCTCCGGCACGCGGAAGCTGCCGCCGATCTCGACGAGCTCCCCACGCGACACGATCGCTTCGCGCCCCGGCGAGAGCTCGCCGAGCGCGAGGACGAGCGCCGCCGCGCAGTTGTTGACGACGAGCGCGTCCTCGGCGCCGGTGAGCTCGCGAAGGAGCGAAACCGCATGTACGTGGCGCGACCCGCGGGCGCCTCGCTCGAGGTCGTACTCCAGATTGCTGAACCCGTCGGCGATCGTCGCGATCGCGGCGCGCGCGGCCGCGGCGAGCGGCGCCCGTCCGAGGTTGGTGTGCAGCACGACGCCGGTGGCGTTGATCACGCGGCGCAGCGAGGGACGCCGTCGCAGCTCGACCGCGCGCTCGACGGCGTGCGTCCACTGTTCGTCACTGCCCGGCGCCGCGGACGGATCTCGCCGTGCCGCCTCGATCACGTCGCGCACCGCGTCCGTGACGAGGGCACGCGGCTCCGCGGCAAGGAGCGGGCGCAGCGCCTCGCTCTCGAGCAGCGAGCCGACGCTCGGCAGCGCGCGCCGCGGATCGGCGGTCATCGCGGTGGGCGCGCCGCGGGGGCCGGCGGCGCCGACTGCCGCGCGGGGCGCGGGACCACAGGCGCGGGACGCGTCGTGTCGGCGGGCGCCGGCTTCGGCGTCGAGAAGACCCGGTCGCTCGTGCGCGGATTTCCCCAGATCCCACGGAGGTCGATCGCCTTGAGGCGATACGCGGTGTTCGGGGTGAGCGGCGTCGCGAGCCTGAGGAT
>DASVXU010000203.1:0-12388 GCA_036392515.1 Gemmatimonadaceae bacterium
GCTGATACACCACCTCTTCACCATTCTCGCGGGAGACTTCATGCGCCTGACGATTCCTCTGCTCGCCGCCCTGCTCGGCGTTGCAACGATGCTCCCCGCTCAGCAGGCGCCGACGCGATCCGTCACGCTCGCCGCGGGTCCGATGAGCTTCGATGCAAGCGGGACGGGCACGGCGACCGTCGTCGCGCTCAGTGCCGTGCAGACGATGCCGTGGCGGTGGGTCGCGCTCGAGGCACAGGCGGCGTATGCGGGCCTCGACGAGCAGTCGGGCGGGGCCGCCACGCGCACGGGGATCCTGGAAGGCCAGGCGCAGCTGCAGTGGCCTAACGGGCGCGTGCAGCCGTATCTCGGGCTCGGGGGTGGGCTCGTCCGATACCTGACGAACGCCAACGGGCGTCGAGCCATCGAGCCCGCGGTCGTGGGCGCGATCGGGATGCGCGCCGCGCTGACTGACGCGTGGGGGGTGCGCCTCGACGCGCGCGTCCGCGGCTGGCAGTTCGCGGGTGCGACCGACTGGGCGGTGAACTCGAGCACGGAGCTCACGCTGGGACTGTCGCGTCGCTTCTAGTCGCCCATCTACCCCGAAGCTCGGTGGCCTACAGGCTCTTGTGGCGCGTGGCGGCGTGGTCGCTCGGCTTCCTGCTCGCACTGTCTCCACCGCTCGTGCTCGTCGCGATCGGCCGGTGGCACATGCCGGACGGTCCGGGCCCGCCACTCGCGGCGCTTCCCGTCGTATTGTTCCTCTTCGTCCTGATCTTCGTCGGCGGGCTCGGATTCTTCGCGCGCGCGCTCGTCGCGCGGCGCGGCGAGCCTGACGCCGCGGCCGCCGACTGATCTTGCGGCGCGTGCGGCGCGACGTTTGACTAGCACGACCGATGACACCGTCCACCGCCGCCGCAGAGCTGCGTACCGACTCACCCCGCAGCCGGTGCCGGCGCTCGGCGCGGCCGCGAGTTGATCTGGAGAGCAGAGCGATGCCACGACAGAAGACGCTCACCGTCAGCCAGTGGCTCGCGTCGGTCCCCGCGGAGCGCAGAGCCGCCATCGAGGCCGTGCGCGACACCGTCAACGCGCACCTCCCGGACGGGTACGAAGAGACCGTCGACTGGGGCGTGCTCGCGTGGGTCGTGCCGCTCGCCACCCTTCCCGACACGTACAACGGTCGCCCGCTGATGCTCGCCGCGCTCGGCGCGCACAGGAAGCTGATGACGCTCTACCTCATGAGCGTCTATGGCGACCCGAAGATCAGAAAGGAGTTCGAGACCGCATACAGGAAGTCGGGCAGGAAGCTGGACATGGGCGGCTCCTGCGTTCACTTCAAGACACTCGACGACCTGCCGCTCGACGTCGTCGCCGACACGATCGCCCGGGTCCCGGTGGACGAGTACGTCCAGCGTTACAGGCAATCGCGCCCGCAGCGCGGCGCGAAGAAGAAGGCGAGCGTGAAGAAGAAGCGGCCGAAGCGCTGACCATCACCGGCCGGGAGCGAGTGCACCATGCGCGTTCCGACTCCCGCGGCGACCCACGTCGTGCCGGCGAAGCGTTCGTGAAGCGCGCGCCGGCGGAGCCGTCCGGGCCGACTGGTCGTCGCCGGCGTCAGTCCTCGCGTCGAGCCAGTCTCCGCCTCTCGCCGCCTGCGAGCTCCGCCCCGGCGGCATCACCCCGGCCAGGCGGCAGCTCGCCCCGCGTCGCTCGTCTGGCGATCGCAAGCGAAGCCGCGGCGCAAGTGGCGGACGCGATGGCGAAGGTCGGGGCGACGGCGAGCGCGTCGGCCGCGCCGAGGGACGCGGCTCTGGTGAAGATCGCCGCGAGCAGCAGGCCGCCGACGCCTCCCCACGCGGCGAAGCGTGGCAGCGACATCTGCTCGAATGAGCGACGGCGCTCGGCGAGCAGGAGAAGGGCGGCGAAGGTGACTCCGGCGACGAAGCCGAGCACCCCGAAGACGAGTGGGAAGGGCGCGTCGGGGTCGAAGCCGAACACCCAGCGCGGAATGGTGCCCACCGCGCTCCACGCGGCGCCCCAGACGAGCCCCATTCCGAGGGCTCCGCGTATCCGCCGCATCCAGCTTCGCATCTTCGCCTCCAGCGGCCGCGCCGCCCCGCTCGCGCACGTTAGTGCCAAGCTCTTTGAAATGTAAAGTAGATCGAGAAGCTTCAGGTTGCAAGCGCGCGGGACGATCGCGAACCGCGCTTCCGCCGATGCGACCCATGAACCCCATGAACGACGCGACCTCCGCCACAGCGGATTCTCTGGAAGATCGAAAGGCCTCCGGGTTGTGCGCCCGATACGCAGGCTCCACATTCGGCCATCCCGCGCCGCGTGGCTCACATCGCTCGGAGAACGACATGGCCGATCCCGCAAAGAACACCATCTGCCTCTGGTTCGATCGCGACGCCGAGGAGGCGGCGAACTTCTACGCGAAAACCTTTCCCGACACCAGGGTCACGGCGGTGCATCGCGCACCCGGTGATTTTCCCTCGGGGAAGAAGGGCGACGTCCTGACGGTCGAGTTCACCGTGATGGGAATCCCCTGCCTCGGGCTCAACGGCGGACCGGCGTTCAAGCACAACGAAGCCTTCTCCTTCCAGGTCGCGACTGTCGATCAGGCGGAGACGGACCGCTACTGGAACGCGATCGTCGGCAACGGGGGCGAGGAGAGCGCCTGCGGATGGTGCAAGGACAGGTGGGGGATCTCCTGGCAGATCACGCCGGTCGCGCTGACGAAGGCGATCACCGATCCCGACCCCGCCGCGGCGCAGCGCGCCTTCGCGGCGATGATGACGATGCGGAACATCGACATCGCGAAGATCGAGGCGGCGCGACGGGGCTGACGAGCACGTCTCGCCGGGTCGCGATGAAGGTTTCGTCACGGCCGGTGAGCGAGGTCGTGCGCGCTGCGGCCCCTCGCCAGCCCCTTCCCTCCCCCGGGGTCGGACGTAGCTTAGCCCTCCTGTCACCACACGGAGAAGCCAAGTGCAGGTCAAGCCACGAACGACCGAGTACGACGTCTGCATCGTCGGCTCCGGCGCGGGTGGAGGGATGGCCGCGTACGCGCTGACGCAGGCCGGCGCGAAGGTCGTCATGCTCGAAGCGGGTCCCGCCTGGTACGCGTCGAAGAACTCGCAGATGCTGATGCCCGCCTATGCGTCGCCGCGGCGCGGCGCGGCGAAGAAGACCCGCCCCTTCGGCGAGTTCGACGCCTGCGACGGCGGATGGGATATCGAGGGTGAGCCGTACACGACGGCGCCCGGCTCGAAGTTCCTCTGGTGGCGCGGGCGCATGCTCGGCGGCCGCACGAACCACTGGGGACGCATCTCGCTGCGCTTCGGCCCCGACGACTTCAAGGGGAAGACCGCCTTCGGCAACGGCTTCGACTGGCCGATCACCTACGATGACGTCGCGCCGTACTACGACAAGGTCGACGATCTGATCGGCGTCTTCGGGAGCAACGAGGGGCTGCGCAATCACCCTGACGGCCGCTTCCAGCCGCCGCCGCGCCCGCGCTGCTACGAGCTGCTCGTCAAGAAGACCGCGGACAAGCTCGGGATCACCTGCATCCCGTCGCGACTCTCGATCATCACGAAGGGGATCCACGGCCGGCAGCCCTGCCACTACTGCGGGCAGTGCAACCGCGGATGCAGCGTGAAGGCGAACTTCTCGAGCCCCGACGTGCTGATCGCTCCCGCGCTCGCCACGGGGAACCTCACCCTCGTGACGAACGCGATGGCGCGCGAGGTCACCGTCGGCAAGGACGGCAAGGCGACGGGGGTCTCGTACATCGACAAGCGCACGGGCACCGACGAGCACGTCAAGGCGCGCGTCGTCGTGCTCGCCGCGAGCGCATGCGAGAGCGCGCGCATCCTCCTCAACTCGAAGTCGTCGCAGTTTCCGCAGGGGCTCGGCAACTCGAGCGGGCGCGTCGGCAAGGGGCTCACCGATACGACGGGCACCGACGTCGCGGGGTTCATCCCGGCGATGATGGACCACGTCCCGCACAACGAGGACGGCGTCGGCGGGATGCACGTGTACATGCCGTGGTGGCTCGACAACTCGAAGCTCGACTTCCCGCGCGGCTACCACATCGAGGTGTGGGGCGGAATGGGGCAGCCGGGCTACGGAACGTTAGGCGGCATCCAGCGCTTTCCCGGCGGCGGCGGCTACGGCCAGGCGCTGAAGCAGGACTACCGCAAGTACTGGGGGACGACGATCGGCTTCTCCGGGCGCGGCGAGATGCTCCCCAACGAGGACTCGTACTGCGAGCTCGACCCGAACACGGTGGACCGCTGGGGAATTCCCGTGCTGCGCTTCCACTGGAAGTGGTCGGACGCGGAGTACAACCAGGTGAAGCACATGCAGACCACCTTCCGCGAGCTGATCGCGGCGATGGGGGGCGAAGTCTTCTCGCCGATGCCGTCGAAGGAGGACGGCTACGGGATCTCGCAGGGCGGGCAGATCATCCACGAGCTGGGCTGCGTGCAGATGGGGAGCGACGCGAAGGACTCGGTGCTCAACGCCAACTGCCAGGCGCACGACTGCCCGAATCTCTTCGTGACCGACGGCGGACCCTTCGTCACGCAGGCGGACAAGAACCCGACGTGGACGATCCTCGCGCTCGCCTGGCGGACGAGCGACTACATCACCGGGCTTCGCAAAGCAGGTCAGCTATGACAGGGCGACGAGAGACGAGTGAGGAGCCGATGCAGAGACCAGAGACGAGCGAGCATGGCGGCGATGACGCCGTGACGCGGCGGAGCACGCTGAAGCTGCTCGGGCTCGCGCCGCTCGCGGCGGCGTTGGGGTGGACGAATGGAGGGCTCGAGCGGGCCACGTCGTACGTGGCCGGGCTGCCCGCGGCGGCGGAGGGCGAGGCGGCGCCGACATTGAAGTTCTTCACGGCGCAGGAGTGGCCCACCGTCCGGATGCTCGCCGACTACATCATCCCGCGCGACGCGCGGTCGGGGAGCGCGACGGACGCGAAGGCGCCGGAGTTCATCGACTTCATGATGATGGACGAGACGACGTCGCCGAACACGCGCGTCGCGATGCGCGGCGGGCTCGCCTGGCTCGACAACGAGTCGCGGCAGCGCTTCGGAAAGCGCTTCACCGCGGCGTCCGACGCGCAGCGGCGGCAGATCCTCGACGACATCGCGTGGCCGAAGAAGGCGCGGCCGGAGATGAGCAACGGGGTCGCGTTCTTCAACCGGTTCCGCGACGCGGTCGCCTCGGCGTTCTACTCGAGCGCGGAGGGATGGAAGGATCTCCAGTACGTCGGCAACACCTTCAACCCGAACTGGAACGGGTGCCCCAAACCGGCGCTCGACAAGCTCGGCGTGAGCTACGAGGAGTTCGACGCGAGCCTCGCCGCCCACCGCAAGTCCTGAACACGAACACGACGCATGCCTGACGGAAGACTCGGAGTGGGATTCATCGGGAGCGGGTTCAACGCCCGCTTCCACATGCAGGCCTGGCGCGGGGTGCGCGACGCCGACGTCCTCGGCGTCTGGAGCCCGAACGCGAAGAACGCGGGCGAGGCCGCCGCCCTCTGCCGGCAGCTCGACGTCGGCCAGGCGAAGGCGCACGAGTCCATCGCCGACATGGTCGCCGATCCGGAGATCGACGCGATCTGGCTCACCGGACCGAACCACGCCCGCGTCGAGAACGTCGAGGAGATCGTCCACGCGATCGAGAAGGGCAAGGGCACCCTCAAGGGGATCGCCTGCGAGAAGCCGCTCGCGCGCAACGTCGCCGAAGCGAAGAAGGTGACCGAGCTGGTGAAGCGGGTCGGGATCGCGCACGGCTACCTCGAGAACCAGTACTTCGCGCCGCACGTCGAGACGGGAAAGAGCCTCATCTGGGCGCGCGGCGCGGCGACGACGGGCCGCCCGTATCTCGCGCGCGCCGCCGAGGAGCACAGCGGCCCGCACATGCCCTGGTTCTGGAAGGGCGAGCTGCAGGGCGGCGGCGTCCTCAACGACATGATGTGCCACTCGGCGCTCGTCGTGCGCCACCTGCTCGCCGACCCGAAGAAGGGGATGCGCTCGGTGAAGCCGAAGCGGATCAGCGCCCACATCGCCAGCCTCAAGTGGTCGCGCCCCGAGTACGTGAAGAAGCTCAAGGATGCGATGGGAAGCGACGTCGACTACTCGAAGCGCCCGTCGGAGGACTTCGCGAGCGTGCAGATCGAGTTCGAGACCGACGACGGCCACACGGTGCTCGGCGAGGCGACGACCTCGTGGAGCTTCGTCGGCGCGGGGCTGCGGCTCTCCGCCGAGCTGCTCGGACCGGAATACTCGATGCGGTGGAACTCGCTCGACTCGGGGCTGGAGCTCTTCTTCTCGCGCGAGGTCAAGGGGAAGGCGGGGGAGGATCTCGTCGAGAAGCAGAACGCGGAGATGGGCGTGATGCCGGTCGTCCCGCTGGAGTACATCGTCTACGGCTACGAGGCGGAGGATCGCCACTTCGTGCGCGCGTTCCTCGGGAAGGAGAAGCCGGCGCTGACCTGGGACGACGGGGTGGAGGTGATGCAGGTGCTGATGACGGCGTACCAGGCGGCGGAGGAGGGACGAACGATCGACTTCCCGCCGACGGGACTGGACGAGTTCAGGCCGGCGGTTGCGAAGGGGACGTGGAAGCCGAAGTGATGCACGTTCAGGCGAAGGGGCGATGCACGTTCAGGCGAACAAGCGATGCTCGTGTCAACGATACGGCGATGAACGACTCACGTTGCACGAACGGGCCTCGGTCGGCTTCTACCTGGTGATCGGGGCAGGTTCGCGAATCGTGCATCGTGCACCGCGGTATCGTTGACACGCCTTCCGCTGGTTCGATTGAACGTGCATCTCGACAGCGGCTCGTTTGACTGAACGTGCATCTCAACAGAGGAACCAGAGATGAGTGACGTAACCAGACGCGACTTCCTCGAAAGAACCGCCACCGCCGCGTTGGGCGCGATGTTCGTCCCGCGCTGGATACTCGGCGGGAAGGGATACGTGCCGCCGAGCCGGAAGCTGAACATCGCGATCGTCGGGGCGGGCGGGATGGGGATGTCGAACATGACGCAGCTGCTCGACGAGAACATCGTCGCGCTCTGCGACGTGGACTTCGCGTATGTCGAGCGGTCGCTGGCGGGGCGGATGCGTCCCGCGCAGGGGGCGACCGCGCCGAGCCCCGAGGCGGTGCGGCTGCAGGACGCCTACACGAAGGCGAAGAAGTACGCCGACTTCCGGAAGATGCTCGAGCAGCAGAAGGATCTCGACGCGGTCGTGGTCGCGACGCCGGACCACACGCACGCGGCGATCGCCGTCGCGGCGATGCGCGCCGGGAAGCACGTCTACGTGCAGAAGCCGCTGACGTACTCGGTCTACGAGGCGCGGCTGCTGGCGCGCGTCGCGAAGGAGACGAAGCGCGTCACGCAGATGGGGAACCAGGGGCACTCGCAGGACGGGACGCGCCGCATCGTCGAGATCGTCGGATCGGGGGTGCTCGGCCCCGTACGCGAGGTCTACATCTGGACCGACCGTCCGTATCGCTACTGGGCGCAGGGGATCCCGCGTCCGCAGCCGCCGCAGGCGGTGCCGGCGACGGCGACCAGTCCCGCGGCGACGCAGCAGGCAGTCGCGCAGCAGACGGCGGTGCAGACGCCGCCCGGCTCTCCCCTGCCCACTCCGCGCCCCGGGGCGCTGCCGCCGGCGCCGCCGCGCTGGAACGTGCGTACCGTCGAGAATGCGGTGCTCGAGGCGATGGCGAAGAATCCGCAGACGCCGCCCGAGGGGCTCGACTGGCAGCTCTTCCTCGGCCCGGCGGGGGACATTCCCTATCATCCCGTCTATCACCCCTTCAGCTGGCGCGGCTGGGTGGACTTCGGGACGAGCGCGTTAGGCGACATGGGCGCGCACCTCGTCGACCAGCCCTTCTGGGCGCTGGGACTCGGCGCGCCGACGAGCGTGATCGCGTCGTCCACACCGTGGGCGGGCGACCCGAAGAATCCGGGGTCGTATCCCGTCGCGATGTCGGCGCACTACGAGTTCGCCGCGCGCGGGTCGCAGCCGGCGGTGCAGCTGCACTGGTACGACGGCGGCATCCTCCCGCCGCGCCCGAAGTTCTATCCGGACGAGATGCCCTTCGAGCCGGGCGGCGGCGGCATCATCGTCGGCGACAGGGGAATCCTCGTCTACGACACCTACGGCGCGAACCCGCGCGTCTTCCCCGAGTCGGTCGCCGCCGACGCGGCGAAGGTACCGCAGAGCGTCCCGCGGATCACGGTCTCGCACGAGGTGAACTTCGTGCAGGCGTGCAAGGGAGAGGCGACCGCGAGCTCGCCCTTCGAGTACGCGAGCGCACTCACCGAGACGATGCTCCTCGGCATCGCGGCGCTGCGCGCGGGACAGAACCGGAAGGTGAGCTACGACGCGGCGAACATGAAGTTCACGAACGCGCCCGACGCGGATCACTTCCTGACGAGAGAGTATCGGAAGGGCTGGGAGCTCTGAACTGCTGACTACAACGAGCGACGAGCGACCACCCGCAACGAGCGACGAGCGATAACGACAGGGCGGCTGGAGGTTGTCTCTCCAGCCGCTTTGTCATCAGGCCTTCTCGACAGCAGGGGCTTCACAGGGTTACTGCAAGTGCTTCGAGGAGTGCCCGAGCGGGGGAGTCTGGGAAACGCCTCAGCTGTTGCCGAGCAATAAAGAGAGAAGCGGCTCGAGTGATCCTTCCCTCGAGCCGCTTCTGCTTTCAGCTTCCAGCCCCCAGCCTCCGGCTCTACGCCGTGACCGGCGCCGTCGTCGGCTCGATGGGCTCGTCGGGATGGGCGGCGGTCCTGGGGCGGAACACGATCGCGAAGATGATCGCGATCGCGAGCGCGCCTAACGCCGGGGCCATCCAGATCGAGCGCCAATCGTGGACGAGCGCGCCGTTCGCTCCCGGCGTGCTGTAGGCGCCGACGACCGCGCCCGAGACGTAGGCGCCGATGAAGTAGCCCACCCCGTTGGTGACGAAGTTGATGAGCCCCTGCGCCGCCGCACGGACGCGGGGGCCGGCCTTCTCGTCGGTGTAGATCTGCCCGGCGACGAAGAAGAAGTCGTAGCACATCCCGTGGAGCAGGATGCCCAGGTAGATCAGCCACATCCCCGCGCCGACATCGCCGCGGCTGAAGGCGAAGTAGCGGAGCGCCCATGCCAGCATTCCGCCGAGCATGATTCCGCGGATGCCGAACTTGCGCAGCGCGAGCGGGAGGAGAAGCATGAACCCGATCTCCGACATCTGGCCGAAGGTCTGGATGAACGCCGCGTCCTTGACCCCGATCTCGTTGAGGAATGGGTTCGTGAAGGCGTAGTAGAACTGCAGCGGGATGCAGAGCAGGAAGGAACCGATGACGAAGATCAGGAACGCGCGATCCTTCAGCAGGTACAGCGCGTCGAGCCCGATCGCGTCACGCGCGCTGAACGGCGCGCCGGCGGCCTTCGGCGGCGTGTGCGGAAGCGCGAAGGAGTACACTCCGAGGATCAGCGATCCGACCGCCGCGACGCGGAAGGGGGTGTTCAGTGCGTCGGCGTGGAGCACCTTGCCGATGATGATCCCCGCCACGATCCATCCGATGGTGCCGAGCACGCGGATCAGCGGGAAGTCGCGCGCCGAGTCGGTGACATGGTGGAAGGAGATCGAGTTCGTGAGGCTGAGCGTCGGCATGTAGCACAGCGCGTAGACGATGAGCAGCGGATAGAAGCTGCCGAAGGTCTGCTGCGTCGAGACGAGCCAGAGTAGCGCGGCGCCGAGGATGTGCAGGATCGCCAGCAGCTTCTCGCTGGCGAAGAAGCGGTCGGCGACCATCCCGATGAAGAAGGGGGAGACGAGCGCGGCGATCGCCGTCGCGCCGTAGGCGAGGCCGACCTCGCGATCGGTGAAGTGGAGCGTGCGCGACAGGTACGTCCCCATCGTGACGAACCAGGCGCCCCACACGAAGTACTGCAGGAACATCATCGCCGCGAGACGCCCGCGCGCGCCGCTCACCGGCGCGTGGGTGTTGGCCGCGATGGTCTGATTGACACGGCTCATTGCAGCTCCCGGATCTTGGCGTTGCGGATGGAGAGCGTCCCGTCGTGGTCGCCCTGGATCGCGATGTGGCCCTGCTTCGCGCGCCCGTAGTCGGGGTACGCGCTGAACTTGCTCGCCTTGACCTTCGCCTCCCAGTCGGGGCTCGCGAGGTCGTACTCGACGACCTTCTGCCCGTTCAGCCAGTGCTCGACGTGATTGCCGCGGACGACGATGCGCGTCGTGTTCCACTGGCCGGCCGGCTTCACGATTCCCGCGGGAGAGGGGTAGATCCCGTACGCCGCGCCGGCTGACGTGAGGCGGCTCTTGCCGTCGGGATGGTTCGCGTCGTCGAGGAGCTGATACTCGGGGCCGCTCCAGTAGACCTTGTCGTACTCCTCGGTCGCGCGATAGAAGATGCCGGCGTTGCCGCCCCTGGAGAGCATCCAGTCGAGGGAGAGCTCGAAGTCGCCGAACTGGTCGCGGCTGACCAGGTCTTCGACGCTCGCGCTCTTCGAGAGGACGCCGTCCTTGACGCTCCACCCCTTGGGCAGGGAGTCGCTCTTGTACCCGCGCCACGCGGGGGCGGAGCTCTGCTCGATGAGGGACCGCCAGGCGGCGTCAGACATCGCGGTCTCGCCGGCGGCGGTCGCCGTCGTGGTGGCGGGCGAGGCGGGGGTGGTGTCCGTGCCAGGATGCCTGGGCGCCGCGCAGGCGGCGACGAGTGCGGCTGTGACGAGGGGAAGTGCGGCTCGGGCAGAGACGATTATGGTCATGGCTCCGGGGGCGCGGGTAGGAAATGCGGGCATAACGTAAGACGAAGGACGCAGGGCCGCGAGGGGGTGAAACTGAACGGCGGGCGGTGAGGTGTGAGGTTTCGTGATTCGTGCGTCGTGAAACGACCCTGCGAGGTGTGAGGTGTGAGGCTTCGTGGGGAGTGACTCGTGACTGGCGTCAACGGCCGTCAACGCCGGTCACGAGTCACTGAACACTCGTCCTCACACCTCACCGCCCGCAGGGCTTTATCCTCACCGCCCGCAGTCCCGTTTCACGAAGCACGAGTCACGACTCGACGGATTGCGTCCCGCTCGTCGGGGCACCATGTTGGCCGCGACTACCACTGGAGCATCCATGTCCGAAGAGAAGCGCGCCCTCGGGGCGCCAGAGGATCGCAGGTCGTTTCTCACGAAGCTCGGCGGTGCCGCGCTGGCGGCGAGTGGGTTGGGCGCGATCGCGTGCGCGATGTCGCCCCAGGCGAGCGCGGGCACCACGGCGGCGCCGAGCGCCGGGACCACGGCGGGGGGCGCGTCCACGGGAGCGAAGATCCGCCCGATCGGGGTGCAGCTCTACACCGTGCGCGACGAGATGCAGAAGGACGTCGCCGCCACCCTCGCCCGCGTCGCGCAGATCGGATACACCGAGGTCGAGTTCGCCGGGTACTTCAACCACTCGCCGGCCGAGATCCGGGCGATGCTCGACCGCAACGGGCTCACCGCTCCGTCGGCGCACATTCCGCTGCAGCAGCTCCAGAGCGACCTGCCTAACGTGATCGCGGCGGCGAAGACGATCGGCCACCAGTACATCGTCTGCCCCTGGCTCGACCCCAGCCAGCGCGGGAGCACGGTGGACGCGTGGAAGAGCTTCGGCGCGACGCTCACCGACATCGGGCGGCAGGTGCAGGCGGCCGGCCTGCAGTTCGCCTATCACAATCACGACTTCGAGTTCCAGAAGATCGGCGACGTCGTCCCCTTCGAGGTGCTGCTCGCGAACAGCGATCCGTCGCTCGTGAAGCTCGAGATGGATCTCTACTGGGCGACGAAGGGCGGACAGGATCCGCTCGCCTGGTTCGCGAAGTATCCGGGGCGCTTTCCGCTCGTGCACGTGAAGGATGCGAAGGGCGCGGACATGGACATGGCGCCCGTCGGCGGCGGCAGCATCGACTGGAAGCGGATCTTCTCGCAGCGCGCGCAGGCGGGGATCCAGCACTACTTCGTCGAGCACGACAGCGCCGCGCAGTATCCCGGCGGCGCGTTCGCGTCGATCGCGGCGAGCTACAGCTATCTGAGCAATCTGACGGTCTGAGAGCGAGGAGTACGGGAGTACGGGAGTACGGCTGGTGCTGTTCGATTGAAGCAGGAAGGCCGCGAAGGAGCACGAAGGTGGGCTTTGGCATACCCCTTCGTGTAACTTCGTGGCCTTCGTGTTTCGTTGCCGAGCAGCGGGCCATTGACCCAGTTCTCGAGTCGATCGATGAAAGTGAAGGGCATACTCGGCGCGCTCGCATTCGCCGCGCTCGCGCTCCTTCCCCGCGCCGCGGCCGCGCAGGGGGATTCGTCGGCGCGCGTCGTGGCGCCGG
>DASVXU010000204.1:0-31412 GCA_036392515.1 Gemmatimonadaceae bacterium
GACGACGCGCGAGGGCACGAGCGCGCGGCCGGCGCGTGTGGCCGCCGACTCGGCGCAGATCGACCTCGCGCGCATCGAGCGGACGCGCGTGCTCGCCGCGGCGAACCGCTACCTGCGCGCGCGCCCCGTGACCGTCACCGCGCGCGCGACCTCCACGAGGTGGATCGTGTCGATGATCCCCGTGCCGCGTCCGGTGAAGCGTCCCTTGACCGCCTGCGCGTAGAGCAGGTTGGGATTCATGCGCGTGCTCTCGCTCACGAACCACGCGCGCAGGTGCGCCGACGCCGCGCGTGCGTAGCGCTCGTCGCCGGTGAGCTCGTACGCGGCGGCGAGCGCGGGGACGATCTGGCTGAGCCGCCGCATCGCGTCGCGATGCGCGACGAAGTTCGCGGGGTTCGTCTCGCCGTCGCGGCGCACGTACGGGCTGTCCACGCTCGCCGGATCGGGCCACCAGTAGTCGCCCTCCGAGTAGAAGTCGTGCGGCCCTCCGGCGCTCCGCGCGGCGCGCGCGGCGGTGACGGTCACCGGGCGCGCGCGCAGATAGCGGTTCGCGGCGGCGAGCACGCGCGCCCGCTCGACGCGCGCGAGGTCGATCGACGCGGCATCGGTCGTCGCCGACGCGGGCCGCGCGCTCGTGCCTTCGCGCGTCGTCGGTACCAGCACGAGCCGCCGCAGCCGGAACGGCTCGGCGCCCGCCGGCGCCGTCGCGCGTACGGTGATCGTGTGCTCGCCCGCGTCGAGCGTCAGCGCGCCCGCGTCGCGCGTCGCGAAGGTCGTGTCGCTCCCCGTGGGCGCGATCGCCCCGCCGAGCCGCGCGTCGCCCGTGCTGATCGCGAAGCGGCCCGCGGGCGTGCCCGCGGGCGTCGCGTATTCCAGCGACACCCGATACCGCCCGCGCGCAGTCGTCCGCACCAGCCACCGCACGCCGCTCGTCGAGTCGCTCCATTCCGTCGCGACGTCGCGGTTGCGCTTCCCGTCGCCGTAGCGCACCCCGCTGCCGACGAGCCGCCCATCGAAGACGTGCAGCCGCGTCGGCGCGCCGCGAGCCTCGACGAAGAGCGCCGAGTCGGCCGGCGTGGCGCCCGCGCCATCGAGCGCGATCACCGTCACCCAGGGATCGGTCGGCGCGCGTGGCACCTCGATCTCGACGTCACGCGGGCTGGTGCGTCGCACGACGAGATCGGGAGCGTTAGGCTCGTCGAGCAGCCAGGCGCGCGTCGGATCCGCGGCGAGCCCCGCGACGTGAAGCCGGCGGTCGCGCGGCCACTCGCTGACGAGCAGGTACAGCCGGTCCCCCTTCCGGGTCGACTCGCCCCACCGCTGCGGGGGAAGGGGCGTCCGTGTGGTCCCACGGATTGCCTCCGCGTTGACCGCCATCCAGTTGCCGATCCCCTCGAGAATCGAGAGGTCCTTCGCATCCATCCGCCCGTCACCCATCGGGCCGATGTTCAGGAGCAGGTTGCCGCCCCGCGCCGCCGCCTTCGCGAGCAGGCGGACGAAGTGCTCCGGGGGCTTGTGTGACCGGTCGAGCTGATGGTACCCGTACGACTCGTTGGTCGTCGGGATCGCCTCCCAGTCCCCCTCGTGACGCGTCAGCTCCGCGGGCCGGTCCGCCGTCGAGGCGTAATCGCCGAAGCGCGCGTCCGGTCCGCCGGGGATCGGCTGCACCGCGCGGCCGTTGATGACGAGCGTCGGCTTCGCCTCTCGGGCCGCGCGCAGGATGCGCAGGTTCTCCTCGGGCGGGAGCTTGTGCGGCGTGTCGAACCACATGATGTCCGGATCGTAGTTCCGGATCAGCTCGAGGATCTGCGGGATCGCCTTGCGGTCGACGTAGCGCCGTGCCTTCGCCACGAGCTCGGGATGCGCCGTCCACCAGTCGCGCCCTCCGCCGAGCCCGCGATCTCCCCCCGGGTTGTCGTACTCCCAGTCGTTGCCCGGGGCCTCGGGGTCCCCCCAGTCGAAGGCGTGCGAGTAATAGAAGCCGAAGCGGATGTTCTGCCGCTTCGCCGCGTCGCGCAGCTCGCGCAGCGGATCGCGCGCGAAGGGCGTCGCGCGCACCACGTTGTAGTCGCTCACCTTCGAGTCGTACATCGCGAAGCCGTCGTGATGCTTCGCGGTGATGATCATGTAGCGCATCCCCGCGCCGCGCGCCGCGCGCACCCATTCGTCGGCGTTGAACTTCACCGGATTGAAGCGCGCCACCGCCTCCTCGCGGTACTCCGCCGCGGGAATCTTCCGGATGCGCTGGATGTGCTCCGCGTAGCCCTTCACCGGCTCGCCCTTCCAGACCCCGCCGAGCCCGGAGTAGACGCCCCAGTGGATGAACATCCCGAAGCGTGCGTCGCGCCACCACGCGAGCCGCTGGTCGCGCGTCTTCATCGACTCGCGCCACCACTGCAGCTCCGGCCGCTCCTGAAGCGGAACCAGCGAGTCGGCGCTCGACGATGCCGCCGTCGCCGGCGTGCTCGTCGCCGGCGCGCTCACCGCCGGCGTGCTCGCGCTGTCGCGCTTCAGCGCGGGCCAGGGCCGGGTCTCCGCGCCCGGCAGGGCGACCGGCGCCACTGGTGCGAGCGGCGTCACCGCGCTCGCCGCGAGCGTCACCGACGCGCCGCGCGCCAGCACGATCGAGAGGACGCCGTCCGCGCCTCGCGATATTCGCGGCGCCGGACCAGTATGTCCGCGCACCACCGCCGAGTCCCAGCCCGTCACCTTCAGGCGCAGCGGCTCGCCGGCGAGGCTCAGCACGCGCACCCACTGCGCGCGTCCGCCGCTCCGCACGCCGCTCACGAGAAAGGCGCCGTCGGCCCGCAGCCTGTCGAAGCTCGCGTCGGCCCACGCGTCGGGGATCGCCGGAAACACCCGCACGACGCCGCCCCAGTCCTGGAGGAAGAGCTCCTGCATCGTCGTCGCCGCGGAGAGCGGAGTCTCGATCACCGGCCCCGACTCGGCGTAGAAGGTGTTCGCCTCCATGTAGCGCGGCGCGTCGAGGAAGGCGTTCAGCCGCGCGAGCGCGGCGTTCCCGTCGCCGAGCATGGCGTGCATCGACGCGCCGCCCGTGAAGGAGTAGCCGCGGAAGAGCGACTGCTCGCGCTCCCAGGTCGCCAGCGACCGCTCGATGAGCGCGCGTCCGGAGGCGGAGTCCGGAGTGATGAGCCCGAGCGGATAGATCGCCAGCAGGTGCGAGTAATGGCGATGCGACTCCTTCCACGGGCGGCCGCGTCCGACCATCAGCCCCGACGAGTCGGCCGGGAACGGCGCGAGGTTCGCGAGCACGTCGCGCCACCGCGGGAGCCGCGGGTCGTCGATCTTCAGGTGCTCCGCGCTCGCGATCAGCGTCTGCAGCCCCCAGCGGAGCAGCGCGAGGTCGTAGTTCGCGTCGGGCACCGTGGCCAGCTCCGGCGAGTGCGTCGGTGGCAGGTGCCACTTCCCATCGTCGCCACGCTCCACGTAGGCGAGATAGTTCCCGATCGCGCGGCCGAGCAGTGGATAGACGCGGTCACGCAGGATCCGGTCGTCCATCTGATAGCGGTAGTGCAGCCAGTAGTAGTAGAGCGTCCACGGCAGGTCGCCCATCTCGTGCGCCGCGTCGCTCTGCGCCGTCGCGAGATCCACCTTTCGCACCAGGTCGTTCCCCGAGCTGCGTCCGATCGCCGCCGCCTCGCCACGCAGCCGCTCCGGCACGTTGTCGATCAGTGCCTGCCGCTTGCGATCGAGCTCGCCGAACAGCGACTCGGCGAGCCCGAGCCGGTTCGCGCGGAAGAGCGGCGAGTAGGTGAGCTGGACGTTCAGGTTCCACCAGATCCCCGGCCACGGTGTCTGGCGATACCACGGGCCGGCGAGGTCGAGGATCGGGCCCTCGGGACGCATCGCCGCTCCGAGCTTGTAGATCTGGATCCAGTAGTAGCCCTCGAGCCGGCGATCGGGAAAGGAGAGGAAGCTCGCCGGATAGTACGCGTGCCACCAGGCGCGAGTCGCCGCGGCGAGCGACGCGGTGCCGGTGCGACCGCTCGCCGCGATCGTGCGTTGCGCCTCGGCGCGCGCGCCCGCGCTGTCCGGCGCGAAGCCGATCGCGATGTGATACGCGGCGCGCGTGCCCGCGCGCGACGCCTCGCGGATCACCTCCGCGTGCGCGTCCCCGCCGATGAATGACTGCACGCTCACGATCTCGCGCGCGGCGCGCGAGATCGCCGGCGCGGGGTGCAGGTCCTCCGGCGCGAAGGGCTCCTTGCGGGCGATCTTCCGCGGCGGCCGCGCCTCGGCGGGGGACCAGTCGAGCGCGGGCGCGCGCTCGCCCCCGCGCCCCTCGAGCTCGACGACGATCACCGACGGCGCGCGGGCGACGAAGCTCCGCCAGCGGACCTCGCCGCTGTCGGTGATCGCGACCCCGCTCGCCTCGCCGTCGTGGAGCGTTAGGCGGGCGGTTCCTCCCGTCAGCGTTCCCACGGTCCGCAGCGTCACACGGCCGATGGGAAAGCGCGACTCGTCGTGCGTGACGTCGGTGCGGTTGATCGTCCAGCCGAGGGTTCCGCCCCCGGCGTCGATCGTCGCGCCGGCAAGGCCGTTGCCGATGAAGACGCTCTCTCCCCAGCCGCGCGGGAGGCGATCCCAGACGAGATCGTGTCGTCCGAGGAACGCCGCCCAGTCGATGTGCGCCGGCGCGACCGCGGTGGCGCGCCCCTGGGCGAGCGTCGTCGCGGATGCCGCGGTGGACAGCGCGAGAAGCAGCGTCAGGCCGAGCGTGGCTCGACGGTGGAGGAGGATGTCGCGCATCAGTGGGTCGGCATCATGATGAAGCGGACGTCGCGGTACGCGAACGGCCTGTCTTTCGCGGGGCGCTGCACCGAGCCGCGCAGCCGGCCGTCGCGGTCGCGCTCGACGACGAGCGGTGTCCACGAGAACATGCCGCGCTCGTAGTCGAAGCTGGCGCCGTCGTCGTCGTAGAGCTCGAAGCGTCCCGGGGCCTCGCCGTAGTGGCGGACCTCGAGATCGACCCGTTCGCCGGCCGCCGGGATTCGCGTCGGCGCGCCGGCGAGGAGCGGGACGATCGCGCCGTCGCGCACGTAGAGCGGGATGCGGTCGAGCCCCGGCGTCGCCGTTATGATCTCCCCGTTGCCCGCGTAGGCGCCGGTGTGGAAGTCGTACCAGCGGCCGGCGGGGAGGATCACGGTGCGCGAGCGCTCCCCGGCGAACATCGGGGCGACGAGGAGATCGTCGCCGACCATGAACTGGTCCTTCACGTCGCGGCGCGTCGCCGTCGCGTACGGGTCTCTGCTGGCGCCCGGCACGCTCGCGGAGTCGGCGACGCGGAATCCGTCGACGAGCGCCATCGCGCGAACCGGCGGCGTGCCGTCGAAGTGATAGCGCGCGAAGGCCGTGTACAGGTACGGGAGCAGGCGGATGCGCAGCTGCATCACCTCGCGTACCTGGTCGGCGACCTCGGGAAACGACCAGGGCTCCGTCCCGTCCGCCCAGGCGTTGAGCAGCGCCAGCGGGGAGAAGCACACCGACTGCATCCGGCGCAGCCACTCCTCACCCGTCTTCGAGGAGCGCACCTCCGGCGTCCAGAGCACCCCGATGAAGCCGCTGTTCGCCAGCGCGGTGATGAAGTCGGGATGACTGTAGTAATCGTCGTAGATGACGAAGGGCAGCGCCGCCGCTCCCGCGTTCGACGCGCGGACCAGCCCCCACGTCCGCACGCCGCGCTCGCGGAACATCGCCGCGGTGGCGCGCTGCAGGGTGAGCCCGTAGAGCTGCCGCATCTGCTCCCCGCTCAGCCCCGAGGGGAAGGTGGCGTGGTCGGGCCAGAGCCAGCGGTCGTACCCGTCCACCTCGTCGATCTTGTAGCCGCTCACGCCGAGGCGGAGGTGCTCGCGGCGAAACAGGTCGAGGACGATGCGCCGCGTCTCGGGGAGAGTGAAGTCCGGGACGATCCCCGTCCACACGGTGTGCGAGCCCGAGAGCGGGCGCAGCGCGTCGTAGACGGGAGCGCGCGGCGCGACGTAGGGATTGATCCAGAGATTCACCCGCACGCCGCGCCCCGTCATCGCGCGCAGGAAGCCCGCCGGGTCGGGGAAGCGCGTCGAGTCCCAGACGAAGGTCCCCGGGTACGCCGCGCTCTGCCATCCGGGCTCGAGCCCGATCATGTCGAGCGGATATCCTTTCGCGCCGAACGCGTCCACCTCGCGCAGCGCGTCCTCCGCCGTCGCCGAGGTGCGCAGGCGATGCATGAAGCCGAGTCCCCACTTCGGGGGGAGCACGCCGCCGCCGGAGTAGAGGTTGTACCGCCGGACCGCGTCGAGCGCCGTCGGCCCGGCGAAGAGGTACACCGTCGCGCCGCGCGCCGGAACGAGAATCTCCACCGCGTCGGAGAGCGGCATCGAGGTCCACGTGCGGTCGGTGTTCCGATCCTTCACCGGCGGCGGGTGCTCGCTGTCCTTCCGCACCGCGGTCCCCGCGTACACGGTCACGTAGCGCGCGGCATCGACCAGCACGCCGTAGCCCGCGCTCGAGACGTAGAAGGGCACCGGCGCGTGGGTCCGGCCGTTGTCCGTTCCCCCGTAGTGATCGACGTGCAGCTCCTTCACGGTGCCGCGCTGCCGCACGCTCTTGAACTCGAGGCCGAGGCCGTAGAGCTCCTCGCTCGGTGTGAGCGGGAGGCGCAGCGCGATCTTGCCGTCGGTCTCGACGGCGTGGATCTCCGCGCGCGGCAGCGGGAAGTCCGCGGGCGGCAGTCGCCCCAGCGCGTCGCGGCGCGGCGGGGCGGCGACGGAATCGAGCAGCGAGGCGCCGTCGGGCGAGCCGATCGTCGCACGCCAGACCCCGCTCGCGACTTCCACCCACTCGAGGCGGGGGTTCGGGGGCGGGGCGGATTGTGCGCGGGCGAGCGACGCCGCGCCGAGGGAAAGGATCGCGAACCGCCGGAACGACATGCGCGGGCGACGGGACTTAAACGATAAAGCTGGGAGGCGCTATCTTGCGCGCCCGGACCGACCGCCGCAAGACGGCGCCGTTACGAACGCTCGCGCACCGACACGCGTATCTCACTTGCGCATGCCCGGCGCGCGCTCAGATTCGCCCCCTCCCTCCGCGTCCTCCATGACCGATCTCCCCACCGGCTCGATCGATCGGCGTGCCGCCCTCGGCCGCGTCGCACTCCTCCTCGGCGGCGCGCTCTCCGCGCCGGCGATTGCCGGCATCCTCGCCGGATGCGGGGGCCACGATCGCACCGCCGCCGGGTTCACTCCGCGCGCCCTCGCTCCCGCCCAGGCCGAGCTGATGTCCGTCGTCGCCGAACACATCATCCCGGCCACCGACACTCCGGGGGCGCGCGGCGTCGGCGCGCCCGCGTTCATCGACCTGATGCTCGCCGAGTATTATGCCCCCGCCGACCGCGAGCGCTTCGTCGCCGGGCTCGCCGACCTCGACGCGCGCGCCGGCGCGAGCTGCGGCCGCGCATTTCTCCGCTGCGATGCCGGCCGCCAGCGCGCGATCCTCGACGTCGTCGATCGCGAGGCGTTCGCCGGTCGTGGTCCCCACTGGTTCCGTACCATGAAGGAGCTGACCCTGCTCGCCTATTACACGTCGGAGATCGGCGCGACGAAGGAGCTACGCTACGAGCAGGTGCCCGGCCGCTTCGACGGCTGCATCCCCTTCGCCACGGTGGGCCGGAGCTGGTCGGTATGACCTTCGTCCAGACGAGGCGCGAGACGTACGACGCGATCGTCGTCGGCTCGGGGATCACCGGCGGCTGGGCGGCGAAGGAGCTCACCGAGAAGGGGCTCCGTACCCTCGTCATCGAGCGCGGCCGCCATGTCGAGCATGGCCGCGACTACACCACCGAGTGGCTCAAGCCCTGGGAGCTCGCGCATCGCGGGCGCGGCGATCGCGAGCTGTATGCGCGCGAGTATCCCATCCAGAGCATGAACTACGCGTTCGGGGAGACGACGAGGCACTTCTTCGTCAACGATCGCGAGCATCCATACCTCGTCCCGGACGACCAGCCCTTCCGCTGGATCCGCGGCTATCACCTCGGCGGGCGCAGCCTCATCTGGGGACGCGCCTGCTGGCGGTGGAGCGATCTCGACTTCGAGGCGAACCTCCGTGACGGACACGGCGTCGACTGGCCGATTCGCTACCGCGACCTGGCGCCGTGGTACGATCACGTCGAGCGCTTCATCGGCGTCAGCGGCGAGAAGCTCGGCCTCGCGCATCTGCCCGACGGCGACTTCCTCCCGCCGTGGGAGCTGACCTGCGCCGAGAAGCAGGTGAAGCAGGGGATCGAGCGCGCGTACCCGGGGCGTCGCCTGACGCTCACCCGTGTCGCGAACCTCACGCGTCCGCACGGCGGACGCAGCGCCTGCCAGGCGCGCGACCAGTGCGCCCGCGGGTGCAGCTTCGGCGCGTACTTCAGCAGCCTGAGCTCGACGCTTCCCGCCGCGTACGCGACCGGTCGCCTGACCGTCGTCACCGACGCGGTGGTCGAGAGCGTCGTGTACGACGAGGCACGGGGACGCGCGACCGGCGTGCGCGTCATCGACGCGAAGACGCGCGAGGCACGCGAGTACTTCGGCCGGCTCGTCTTCCTCAACGCGTCCACGCTCGGCACCGCGCAGATCCTGCTCAACTCCAGGAGCGCGCGCTTTCCCGACGGCCTCGCCAACTCGAGCGGCGAGGTCGGTCACAACGTGATGGACCATCTGTCCAAGGCCGGCGCACGCGGCGAGGTCCCCGGGCTCGAGGACGAGTACACCTATGGTCGCCGCCCCACGGGGAGCTACATCCCGCGCTTCCGCAACCTCGGCGGGCGCGGCGAGTCGGCGAACGGGTTCATCCGCGGTTACGGTATCCAGGCTGGCGCGAGCCGCGGCAGCTGGTCGCGCGGCGCGAGCGGACCCGGACTCGGCGCGGAGCTGAAGGAGCGGCTCCGCGAGCCCGGTCCCTGGCGGATGACGATGCAGGGCTACTGTGAGTGTCTTCCGCGCCACGAGAATCACGTTGCGCTCGATCCCGAGCGGAAGGACCAGTGGGGGATCCCGCTGCTGCACGTCAACGTCTCGTGGAGCGAGAACGAGCGCGCCCTGCGCGAGGACCTGAAGACGCAGGCCGCCGAGATGCTCGACGCCGGCGGCTGTCGCAACGTGCAGATCTACGACGACGACGCGCCCCCCGGCTTCAGCGTGCACGAGATGGGCACCGCGCGGATGGGCCGCGACCCGAAGACGTCGGTGCTGAACGCGCACAACCAGGCGCACGACGTCCCGAACCTGTTCGTCACCGACGGGAGCTGCATGGCCAGCTCGTCGTGCGTCAATCCGTCGCTCACCTACATGGCGCTCACTGCGCGCGCCGTCGATCACGCCGTCGAGGAGCTGAAGCGCCGGAACCTCTGACCCGTCGCGAGCGCGGGGCGCGCGAGGCGGGCGGCTACAGGCGGAGGAGGCTCCGCATCGTTCCCCACCTGAACCCCGCGCGCTGAGCCGCCCACGCCGCGCCTGCGAGCGCCGCGAGCAGGAGCAGGGTCGCCGCGATCCGCCGCACCGTCCGCCACCGCCGCGCCGACGCCGCCGCCCGGCCGTCCACCCCGCGCGCGAAGTCGCGCATGCTCGGGAAGCGGTGCGAGGGCGCCTTCAGCAGCGCGCGCGCGATCGCGTCGGCGAGATGCTCGGGCACGTCCTCGCGCAGCGCCGTCACCCGCGGCGGCCGGTCGTTGACGTGCATGTGGATGATCCCGTGCGGCGTCTCGTCGTCGAAGGGCACCTGCCCGGTCAGCATCTCGAAGCCGACGATGCCTAACGCGTACTGGTCGGCGCGCCCGTCCACAGTCCGGCTCAGCGCCTGCTCCGGCGCCAGGTAGTGCGGGGTGCCGAGCACGGTGCCGGTGTCGGTGAGCTTCGCGACCGTCGTCGCGCCAGTGCTCGCCACCGCCATCTTCGAGATCCCGAAGTCGGTCAGCAGCAGCCGCCCCTCGGCGTCGAGCATCATGTTCGCCGGCTTCACGTCGCGGTGCACGACCCCGCGATCGTGCGCGTAGCCGAGCGTCTCCGCCGCGTCGCGAAGGATGCGCGCCACCGCGGCGACGGGAAGCGGGCGTCCCTCCTCGCGCCGCCGCGCCAGCAGCGCCTCGAGCGACTGGCCGGCGACGTACTCCATCACGAAGTAGTGCAGCCCCTGCTCGCTCCCGACCTCGTGGATGCGGATGATCCCCGGATGGCGCAGGCTCGCCGCGATCTCCGCCTCGCGACGGAAGCGCGCGACGCCGTTCGCGTCGGCGGGGAGGTCGGGACGCAGCACCTTGATCGCCACCGGCCGCTCGTGCTCGACGTCGTCGGCGAGGAAGACGACTCCCATCCCGCCGACGCCGAGCACCGCGCGCACGCCGTAGCGGCCGTCGAGCGCCTGGACGAGCCGCGTCTGCAGCCCGTCCACCCACGCTTCCGTTCCGGACTCCACCGGCGCGTCGGCCGCCAGCGGACGCCCACAGATGAAGCAGAATCGCGCCGCCTCCGGCAGCGCTATCCGGCAGACGTCGCATTCCTTGGTCATCGCCCCGTTCACCGAGGGTGAGTACGAGGGTGCGCGGCGGAACCAGTTCGAGAGAGGCACGTCTCTAGGACGCGCCGCACGGGAGGAGGGAAACCGTCCGCGACGCCTCGTTGCGGCGCCCGCGGTTGACACTTCGCGCGCCGCCCCCCGTATTGAAGGCCTCGACCCCCCCCGACTCTCCCCCCGGATGCAGCTCCTCGAAGCCGTTCGCCTCGCCCTTCAGCAGATCCGCGTCCAGAAGCTGAAGAGCTTCTTCACGCTCGTCGGCGTGATGATCAGCGTCATGTTCCTCATCGCGGTCGTCTCCATCGTCCAGGGGATGAGCCGCTACGTGGAGGAGGACTTCGCCGGCAAATTCCTCGGCGTCAACGTCTTCAACCTCCGGCGCTTCCCCGACATCAACACCGACGAGACCGAGGAGACGTGGAAGGAGTGGCTGCGCCGCCCGAACATCACCATCGATGACGCGCTCGCCGTGCGCGAGGCGCTCCCCGCCGGCACCGGGTGGGCGATGCACGACATCCGCTGGGCGGACGCGAGCTCGAAGTACATGCAGGGCGGTCCGCAGGTGCTCGCCCAGGCGGTGACCCCGGACTTCTTCGCGATCAAGAACCTCGTGATCAAGCAGGGTCGCCTCTTCACCGAGCAGGACAACACCCTCGGCTCCCCCGTCGTCGTCATCGGCACCGAGATCGCCGACCGTTACTTCCCGAACCTCGATCCGATCGGCCGCGAGCTGCGCATCAACAAGCTTCCCTTCACCGTCATCGGCGTCCTCGAGAAGCAGGGAACCGTGTTCGGGATCTCGCTCGACCGGCAGGTGATCGCCCCCTTCGGCTCGTACATGGTCCACATCGCCGGAGGGCGGCGCGACCTCTACGGTGTCGTCGTCCAGGCGCCCGACCCCTCGAAGTTCAAGCCGCTGCAGGAGATCGTGCGCGAGGTGATGCGCAAGCGTCACCACCTCCGCCCGGCGCAGAAGGACGACTTCTCCTTCGAGAGCTCGGAGTCGGCGCTCGCCGGGTGGCTGAAGATCAAGCAGTACCTCGTCCTCGCCGGCATCGCGCTTCCCGCCATCGGGCTCGTCGTCGGATCCATCGTCATCATGAACATCATGCTCGTCGCGGTCGCCGAGCGGACGCGTGAGATCGGGATCCGCAAGTCGCTCGGCGCCCGCCGCCGTGACATCCTCTCGCAGTTCCTCGCCGAGTCGGCGACGCTGAGCGTCGTCGGCGCGATCTTCGGGATCGCGCTCGGGATCGGGCTCTCGCAGCTCATCGCCGCGGTCTCTCCCCTTCCCGCGGCGGTCGCGCCCTGGTCGATCGCGCTGGGCGTGGCGATCGGTGCCGGCGTCGGCATCGTCGCCGGCGCGTACCCCGCGAGCCGCGCCTCGCGGCTCGACCCGATCATCGCGATGCGGGCGGAGTAGCCGATGTCCGTCCGCCTCCATTCCATCTTCGAGGGCGTGCGCATCGCGCTCGACGCGATCCGCTCGAACAAGGTTCGCGCCGGCCTCACCATCCTCGGCATCTCCGTCGGCGTCTTCGTCGTGACGGTGATGTCGGCCGCCGTGCACGGGATCAACGAGGGCGTGCGCAAGAGCATGGCGGCGGCGGGGCCGACGACTTTCTTCCTCACCCGCTGGCCGCCCGAGATCAACAGCTGCAACGGCAGCGCCGACAGCTGCCCGTGGCGGCACAACGCGCCCCTCACCCTCGAGCAGGGAAAGGAGCTCGAGAAGCTCCCGACCATCCAGCTCGTCGTGTCGCACATCGGCTCGCAGACCGCGGCGCGCTACGGCGATCGCGAGCTCCCCGGCGTGAGTCTCGACGGGTACACCCGCGGGTGGACCGACATCACCGGCGCGGACATCATCGACGGCCGCGACTTCACCCCGGACGAGGACGAGAACGCGGCGCGCGTGGTGCTGATCAACGAGAAGGTCGCCGACCGGCTCTTCGCCGGCGGCACCGCGGTCGGCAAGACGATCCGGCTGCGCGGCGACCCGTTCCTCGTGATCGGCGTCTACAAGCCGCTCGCCAACGCCTTCGACAGCGGCGATCGCGGCAAGATCGTCATGCCCTACGTCACCGCCGTGCGGCGCATGAACGTGTGGTACGACTGGATGGACCTCACGGTGAAGCCGCGCGAGGGAGTCGCTCGTGACGCGGCGATGGACGAGGTCATCGCGACGCTGCGCACCCTGCGCCACCTGCGTCCGGCGCAGCAGAACAACTTCTTCACCTCGACGCCGGAGAAGTTGATGCAGCTCTACGACAGGATCGTCGGGATGTTCTTCCTGGTGATGATCACCCTCTCCGCGGTCGGGCTGCTCGTCGGCGGAGTGGGCGTCATCGCGATCATGATGATCTCGGTCACCGAGCGCACCCGCGAGATCGGCGTCCGCATGGCGCTCGGCGCGACGCGCGGGACGATCCTCTGGCAGTTCCTCGTCGAGGCGGCGACGCTGACCTCGATCGGCGCCCTCGCCGGCCTCGCGTTAGGCGCCTCGGTGACCTGGCTGCTGCGTCACGCGACCCCGATCGACGCGGTGACCCCGCCCCTGGCGATGGTCTTCGCCGTCGCGGGGAGCGCGCTGGCGGGGATCGTCTTCGGGCTGGTGCCCGCGGCGCGCGCGGCGCGGCTCGATCCGGTGGCGGCGCTGCGGTACGAGTAGCGCCGCGCGCCCGCCGGTCAGTCCTCCAACGCGGGCACGTACTCGTCATTCGTGACCGCGGCACGCTCGTGCCGCGCGAGCATGCGCGCGCAGGTGTTCCAGCGCAGGATCGCCTCGTCGTTGCCCGCTGGCCGCAGCCGCTCGGCCTGCTCGTACTGTTCCATCGCCTCGTGGTACGCGTCCGACGCGATGCTCGAGGCGTTCGGCAGCCCGCGCTGCAGCTGCGCCTTCGCCCACCGCTCGAGGACGATGCCGCTGTAGTAGCTGCGCTTGTACGCGTCGCGGATGCGCGGCAGCAGCTCCTGCGCCCGCCGCTTGCCCGCGCCCGACTCGCTCGCGAACTGGTCGGTGATCGCCAGGAGCAGGGTGACAATCGCGCTCTGGTTGTCCTCGTCCACGGCGAGGATGTCGAGGCAGATGCTCTCCGCGCACGCGGAGTCGTTGAGGAGACGATAGCGCTCGGCCTTCTGCAGCGCGGGGCCGACGCCGGCCGCGGTGATGGGCTTGAGTTGCGTCATGGTGCGCTCCCTCCGGAGAAGCCTCGGCGCGTCAGCTCCGTGAACCGCGCCGGCTGAAGATCTTCACGAGCTTGCCGATCGGATCGAAGAATTCGTCGACCACGCGCTCCTTCAACGGGATGATCGCGTTGTCGGTGATCTTGATGTGCTCGGGACAGACCGCCGTGCAGCACTTGGTGATGTTGCAGTAGCCGATCCCGTGCGCTTCGCGGAGCGCCGGGACGCGATCCGCCGTGTCCAGCGGATGCATCTCGAGCGCGGCGGCGTGGACGAGGAAGCGGGGGCCGACGAACTCCTCGTGCTTCTCGTGGTCGCGAAGGACATGGCAGACGTCCTGGCAGAGGAAGCATTCGATGCACTTCCGGAACTCCTGCACGCGGTCGACGTCCGATTGCGCCATCCGCCACGTTCCGTCGGGCGCGTCCGGCGCGCGCGGCTTGAATGGCGCGATGGTCTTCTTCACGCGGAAGTTCCACGACACGTCCGTCACGAGGTCGCGCACGTGCGGAAACGCGCGCAGCGGCTCGACCGTGACCGGCTCGTCCTTCGCGAGCTCGTCGAGCCGGGTCATGCACATCAGCCGCGGCTTGCCGTTGATCTCCGCCGAGCAGGAGCCGCACTTTCCCGCCTTGCAGTTCCAGCGCGCGGCGAGGTCGTTCGCGTGCTCGGCCTGGATCTGGTGGATCGCGTCGAGCACCACCATCCCCTCGACGGCGTAGGTCGTGTAGTCGACGAGCTGCCCGGTCCCGCGCTCGCCGCGCCAGATGCGGAAGGTGCGTCGCTCGTGGACGGCGACGGCATCCTGCGCCGCCTGCGCCGCCGTGTACGCGTCCACCGCGTGCGTCTGCTCCAGACGTCCGCCCGTTCCCGGGGTCGCCATTATTTCATCTCCTCGATGACGGCCTGCAGCTCGGCGGGGAGCGGTGGAATGGGCGCCCGCTCGAGCAGCATCTCTCCCTCGCCGCCCTTTCTGACGACGAGGTTGAACGTCGCGTACGCCGGATTCTTCTCCGGGAAGTCGTCGCGGAAGTGTCCGCCGCGGCTCTCCTTCCGCTCGAGCGCGGATCGCGTGATCGCCTCGGACACGGTGAGCAGGTGCGTCAGGTCGAGGGCGGTGTGCCAGCCGGGGTTGTATTCGCGGTTGCCGCGCACCGCGACGCGGGCGGCCTGGCCCTTCAGCGCCATGACGCGCTCGAGCGCTTCCTCCATCTCGTGCTGCGTGCGCACGATGCCGACGAGGTCCTGCATCGTCTCCTGCAGCGTGTCCTGCACCTGATACGGCCCCTCCGCCGATCCGGCGCGGTCGAAGGGCTCGAGCGCCGCGCGCTCCGCGGCGGCGACCTGCGCCGCGTCCACCGTCACGGCGCCATGCGTGCGCGCGAACTTCGCCGCGTGCTCGCCCGCCCGCTTGCCGAACACGAGCAGGTCGGAGAGCGAGTTGCCGCCAAGGCGGTTCGCGCCGTGGAGTCCGGCGGCGCACTCCCCCGCCGCGAAGAGACCCGGGAGCGTGGATTCCTGCGTCTCTCCGTTCACACGGATCCCGCCCATCATGTAATGCGTCGTCGGGCCGATCTCCATCGGCGTCGTCGTGATGTCGATGTTGGCGAGCTGCATGAACTGGTGGTACATGCTCGGCAGCTTCCGGCGAATGTGCTCGGGCGCGTTCGGCAGCTTCTCCCGGATCCAGGAGATGTCGAGCAGCACGCCGCCGTGCGGGCTTCCCTTCCCGGCCTTCACCTGGTTCACGATGCAGCGCGCGACATGATCGCGCGTCAGCAGCTCGGGCGGCCGGCGCGCGCTCTTGTCGCCCTGCGTGTAGCGCCAGCCCTCCTCCTCGTTGTCCGCCGTCTGCGAGCGGTAGTTGTCGGGGATGTCGTCGAACATGAAGCGGCGCCCCTCGCTGTTGCGGAGCACTCCGCCCTCGCCGCGCACCCCTTCCGTGACGAGGATGCCGCGCACGCTCGGCGGCCAGATCATCCCCGTGGGGTGGAACTGGACGAACTCCATGTCCTGGAGCTGCGCGCCCGCGTGGTAGGCGAGCGAGTGGCCATCGCCCGTGTACTCCCAGCTGTTGCTCGTGATCTTGTACGCCCGCCCGATGCCGCCGGTCGCCAGCACCACCGCCTTCGCCTTGAAGATCCGGAAGCGGCCGCGCTCGCGATCGTAGCCGAACGCTCCGGCGACACGCCCGCCGTCGACGAGCAGGGTGAGCACCGTGCACTCCATGTGCACGTCGATCCCGCGATGAACGCCGTGGTCCTGGAGGGTGCGGATCATCTCCAGCCCGGTGCGATCGCCGACGTGAGCGAGGCGCGGGTAGCGGTGGCCGCCGAAGTTCCGCTGCAGGATGCGCCCGTCCTTCGTCCGGTCGAAGAGCGCACCCCACGCCTCGAGCTCGTTCACGCGCGCCGGCGCCTCCTTGGCGTGGAGCTCGGCCATCCGCCAGTTGTTGACGTACTGGCCGCCGCGCATCGTGTCGGCAAAGTGCACGCGCCAGCTGTCCCGGTCGTCCACGTTGCCCAACGCAGCGGCGACGCCGCCTTCGGCCATCACGGTGTGCGCCTTTCCGAGCAGCGACTTGCAGACGAGGCCGACGCTGACTCCTTCGGCCGCCGCCTCGATCGCCGCACGCAACCCCGCACCGCCGGCGCCGATGACGAGGACATCGTGCTCGACGGTCTGATGCTCCCCCATCAGAGAACCCTCCAGTCGTGCCAGACCCCCATCGAGCAGAGCCGGACGTAGAGGTCGGCGAAGGCGACGCCGAAGAGGCTCATCCAGGCCCAGCGCATGTGCCACCGATTGAGACAGCTCGAGCAGTCATAGGCTGCCTTGCGGACGGGGTGGCGCGAGAGCTGGTCCGTGAATCCGCCGCTCACGTGGCGCATCGAGTGGCAGCCTAACGTGTAGCTGCCGAGCAGCACGACGTTCGCCGCGAGCACGATCGTGCCGACGCCGACGCCGAAGTGGGTGCGTCCATCGGCCCCGGTGAACCAGAGGGCATGCCAGACGTCGCTCGCCAGGATGACGAGGAAGATCAGCGCGACGTAGAGGAAGTAGCGATGGACGTTCTGGAGGACGAGCGGGAAGGTGCGCTCACCCCGATAGCTCGTGCGCGGCTCCCCCACGGCGCAGCTCGGCGGATCGGCCCAGAACGCCTTGTAGTACGCGCCGCGATAGTAGTAGCAGGTGAAGCGGAAGAGCGCTGGGAAAGGGAGGATCAGCAGCGCCGGCGAGAAAGGGAGCCAGGTCGGCCACGCCGCCGGCTTCGACCCGAACCATGCGTGCGGCGAGTCGCCGAACAGCACGGGGGAGTAGAAGGGCGAGAGGTACGGGCCGTACTCGTAGTGCGCGTTCTGGAACGCGGCCCACGTCGCGTAGACGACGAACGACGTGAGGATCACGAACACGAGCAGCGGCTGCGCCCACCATGCGTCGCGCCGCATGGTCTCGCCGAATCCGCGGTGGATCGGAAGTGGTGCGTGTGCCATGCGCGATCCCTCGAGGGTATCGACCGACACGAGCCCGGCGACGCACCCCGCGGGGCGCGTCGCAGCGTCCAATCGACAGCGGGGAGGGGGCGCCGTCAATGATGCCCGTGCTCGCGCCGTTCCGGGCGCGAAACGCCGGCCGTGGGGAAGCCGTCTTCCGGATGCTCCTTCTCCGGTCCCCGAACATGCCAAGACATCGCTTCGTCACCGCCGCGGTCCTCGCGAGCGCCCTCGCCGCCTGCGGATCTGGCGGGGGCGTCCTCTCACGCAGCCGCGAATCCGTTCAGGCGGACAGCCTGCTCGCCCTCGGTGACACGCTCATCTGGACGGGCGCGCGCGGACGCTACGATGAGCCGGGAGGAGTGATGGTCGGCCGGCCACCGGATGCGCCGGGCAACGGATTCACCGTCTCGGTCGGCTCGGAGTTCGGCGTACCCGAGACGGAGGAGGTCTATCGCCGGCTCGTCGCGCTCGAGGACAGCGGCGCCTTCGCGCGGTTCGCCTGCCCCGGCGACTCGATTCCCCGCTTCACCTTCCGCATGGTCCTGAAGGGCGCCGGTGAGTACAGCGAGCGGCTCGTGTACTTCGGTTACCGCCCCGAGCTCCAATACTGGGGTAACGATCGCTGCCTGAATCTCGGCGCCGACTATCTCGTCGCCCGCACCTTCGCCGAAGTCGACACGGGCCCATCGGAAGACTACGGGTATCACAACCCGAGCTCCGGCAAGCGCATCGCTCCCGAGGATCCCGGGGAGCGACACGCCCGCTGGCGCCCGATCTGCCGCTGCGAGCTGAGAGATCAGGACAAGGAGTGGGCGACCAACGGGCCGAAGGAAACCACGCTCGGCGCAGCAGCGCGTCAGTAACTCCGAGGCCCCTTGTGGTTGAGTCGCTCGTCGCTCGTTGTAGTTGATCGCTCGTCGCTCGTTGTAGTCAGCCGTCAGCAGTTACCAGATCCGCACCCGCATGGAGTCCGGCCGCCACATCGGCTGCCCCGGCTTCACCCCGAACGCCTCGTAGAACTCCGGGATGTTCGACAGCGGCCCGAGCACGCGCCACTTCGCCGGCGAGTGCACGTCGCTGAGGAGGCTCGTCCGCAGCGCCGCCTCGCGCTGCTGCGTCATCCAGCCTAACGCGTAGCCGAGGAAGTAGCGCTGCGTCGGCGTCAGCCCGCCGATCGGCTTCCCTTCCCTGTACTGCTGCGTCTTCCTGAACGCGTCGAGCCCGAGCAGCAGACCGCCGTAGTCGGCGATGTTCTCGCCGAGCCCCGCCTTGCCGTTGACGTGCAGCCCCGGCAGCGGCTCGTACGCGTCGAACTGCTTCGCCATCACCTCGGCGCGCGCCTCGAACGTCTTCGCGTCCTCCGCCGTCCACCAGTCGGTGAGGTTTCCCTTCGCGTCGAACTGGCGGCCCTCGTCGTCGAAGCCATGGGTGATCTCGTGGCCGATCGTGCTCGCCGCCGCGTAGCCGTACGCCACCGCGTCGTCGACGAGGCTGTCGGGGACGCCGGGCACCGTGAAGATCGCCGCCGGGAGCACGATCTCGTTGTTCGACGGGTTGTAGTACGCGTTGTACGTCTGCGGCGTCATGTCCCACTCGGTCCGGTCCACCGGCTTGCCGAGCTTCGCGATCATGTCCGCGAAGCGCCACCGCGCCGCGCTCATCATGTTCTGCGCGTACGAGTCGCGGCCGATGGAGAGCGCCGAGTAGTCCTTCCACCTGTCCGGGTAGCCGACCTTCGGCGTGATCGCGGCGAGCTTGAGCTGCGCCTTCGCCTTGGTCGAGTCGCTCATCCAGTCGAGCTGCTGGATCCGGTTGCGGTACGACTCGCGGATCGCCGCGACGAGATTCTCGTAGCGCTGCTTCGACCGCTCGGGGAAGTACTCCTTCACGAAGATCTTCCCGAGCAGCATCCCCATCGCCTGGCCCTCGGTGTCGAGCACGCGCTTCCAGCGGGCGCGCGGCGCCTGCCGCCCCGAGAGCACCTGCCCGAAGAAGTGGAAGTACTCGTCGTCGAAGGCGTGGCTGAGGTACGGCGCATACGCGTCCACCAGCTGCACGCGCAGGTAGTCCTGCAGCACCGGCACCGGCGTCGCCTCGAGCAGGCTGTCGAGGGCCGAGTAGAAGTGCGGCTGCCCGACGATGACGTACGCGGGACGGAGCTTCCACGCCGCCATCCGGTCGCTCCACGCGATGGAGGGCGTCAGCTTCGCCGTCACCTCGCCGGGCGTCATCCTGTTGTAGTTCGCGTTCGGGTCGCGCAGCTCCTCGAGCTTGCGCGACGCCTGCGCGAGCGCGGTCTCGAACGCCATCACGCGCGGCGCCGCGGCCTGCGCGCTCGCCGCGTCGCGGCCGAGCAGCTGCAGCACGCGGCCGACATGCGCGACGTACTCCGTCCGGACGCGGGCGACGCCGGTGTCCGGGTTGAAGTAGAAGTCCCGCTCCGGCAGCCCGAGCCCGCCCTGCCAGAGGTGCACCGACATCGAGTCGCTGTTCTTCTCGTCCTGCACGACGAAAAAGTTGAAGAAGGCACCGACCTGCAGCGGCTTCCACGCGAAGGCGACGTCGAGCGCGTCGCTCGCGCTCTTCACCGTGGCCACGCGCGCGAGCTCGGCGTCGAGCGGATGCGCGCCGAGCCGCTCCGCCTTCGACGTGTCCATCGCGGTCGCCCAGAAGTCGCCGATCTTCTGCCGGTCGCTGCCCGCCGCGGCGCTGCTCGCCGCCGCGTCCTCGTTGATCTTGCGGAGGTTGGTGTAGAGCTCCTCGCGCACGACGTTGCCGATCCCCCAGTTGGACTCGGAGGCCGGGATCGGGTTGCGCCTGAGCCAACCCCCGTTCGCGTACTGGAAGAAGTCGACGCCCGGATCGACGGTGGTGTCCATGTTCGCGCGGAGGAAGTCCTTGCGTGCGGGGGGCGTGGGCGCGGCCGCGGTCGCGGTCGGGCGGGCATGCGAGCAGCCGGCGACGAGCGCGGCCGCGACGAGCGAAGCGCGCAGCGTGCGCGTGGAGCTGGAGAGCGTCATGTGTGGAGAGGTGTATCGCGAGGAGGGCGTTGGAACGGCGCACCTTCACTCTGCGCATCGGACAGGCACGCGTCCAGACCGCTTACAACTTCCTGTCGCCTACACGCGATGAGCTGAAAGAAGCCCGGAACGCGAAGAGGACGGCCGCGAACGGCCGCCCTCACTCGTCACATCTCACCGTTCACTCATCGCACTCGAGAGGCACCGGTCGGAATCGAACCGACGAATAGCAGATTTGCAGTCTGCCGCCTTACCACTTGGCCACGGTGCCGAAACGCGCCACGTATCGCACGCGGCGCGCGCTCTAAAGTTCGCCTGACGACCCCGTTGCCGCAAGCAGTTGCGACGCGCCATGTCCGCTCGCCATCCCCACTTCCGGCATCGCCACGCCGACGCGGAAGCGCGACAGCAGACGCCGCAGCGCCTCCGCCGAATCGGCCATCTCCGCCGCCGTCGCCGCCAGCTCCTGCGCCGCCGCCGCGTTGCGCTGCGTCGCGTGCTCCACCTCGCTCATCGCCTGCGTCACCTCGCCGAGCGCCTCCGCCTGCTCCGCGCTCGCCGACGCCACCTGCTGCACGAGCTCCGTCGTCGTTCCGATCGAGGGCACCAGCTTGCCCAGGAGCTGCCCCGAGCGCTGCGCGACGTTGCGGCTCGATGCCACCAGCTCGCTCATCTCCTTTGCCGCGGTCTGGCTTCCCTCCGCCAGCTTGCGCACCTCGCTCGCGACGACCGCGAAGCCGCGCCCGTGCTCGCCGGCGCGCGCCGCCTCGATCGCCGCGTTCAGCGCGAGAAGGTTCGTCTGGTCGGCGATCTCGTCGATCACCGTCAGCTTCTCGGCGATCGTGCGCATCGCCTGCACGGTCTCCTTCGTCGCGACTCCGCTCTGCTCGGCGTCCTGCCTCCCCTGGAGCGCCATCGCGCGCATCTGCTTCGAGTCGCCCGCGTTCCGCTCGACGAGCTGCTGCGTGCGCTCGACGCTCGCCGCCGAGCGGGCGACGAGGGCGATCTCCTCCCCCGCGCTCACCGAGAGCTCCTGCGACGAGGCCGCGACCTGCGCCGAGGCGGCGCTGATCGCTCCCGCCGCCTCGTGCATCTCCGTCATCGTCCGCGAGAGCGTGTCGATCATCGCCTCGAAGGCGCCGCCGAAGCGGTCGCGCTCCGAGCGCGCGTTGACGCGCTGCGTCAGGTCGCCCGCGCTCACCGCGTCGGCGACCTGCGCCATCTCCTGGAGGTAGGCGGTCATCCGCGCGAAGGAGTTGCCGAACGCGTCCTCCGCCGAGCGCGGGCTCACGCTGCGGCCGAGGTCGCCCTCGGCGATCGCCGCCGCTGCCGTCGCCATCTCGTTGAGGTACTCGACCATCCGCGACATCGCGCGGAGCAGCCGCCCCACCTCGCCGTCCACCTCGGTGTCGATTGCCGCGTCGACTTCGCCCCGCGACAGCCGCTCGGCGACCCCGACCGCCGTGCCTAACGGTTCGGTGAGCGTGCGCGCCAGCACCGACTCGGTCACCCGCGACAATACGAGGAGGAAGACCGTCGCGAGCGCGGCGACCGCGAGCACCACCAGCCCGGTGACGATCTGGCGGCGCTGCGCGGTGAGGAACGCTCCGTCGATCGCCGCCTCGTCGCGCTGGATCGCGTCGTTGAGCCCGGAGCTGAGCGCCCGGAAGTCGTCGGCCATCTGGCGCGCGGCGGTGAAGACTCCCTCCCCCATCTCGCCGGCGATCATCCGCGCGCTCGTCGAGCGCGCCAGCGAGTAGTAGGCGTCGATCGCGCCGCGCAGGCTGTCGAGCGCCGCTCCGGAGATCACCGGGTTGCCGCGCGCGCCCGCGATCGCCTTCACGATCGCGTCGTGCGCCGAGTCGGGGCGCGAGAAGAAGCCGGAGTCGCGCGCGACCACCGCGTCCTGCAGCCCGCGCTGCGCCGTCGCCAGCCCCTCGCGCAGGGTGTAGCTCGTCCGCACGCTCTGGTAGTAGCCGCGGGCGATCAGCCGCGAGTCGCGCTCGCTCCGCCAGACCAGGAAGATCAGCGCGAGGACGATGATCGCCATCGCCGCCGTCGCCACCCGCGGCAGCAGGCGGATCTTCCGCTCGATCGACAGCTCCTTCGTTGCCCGATGGAGCGCGTCGCTGAAGCGCCCCGCGACGGACCTGGTTGCTGAATCCGACACGCTAGTCGACGACCTTGATGACCTTGACCGTGCTGCCTAACGTCGCCGTCGACGAGACGTAGCCCACCGCGCCCGGCACCTTCCCGACGAGCGCGATCACCTCGTCGTCCGTCGGCTTCTCGATCGGGGGAGCGCCCTGCCCGGTGAAGAGGATCTGCTGCCAGTAGCCCTTGATCTGCTCGACGTCCTTGCGGTGCACCGCCTTCGAGAAGGAGGCGCGTACCGGTGAGTCGGGGCTCAGGTCCACCGGCTCCGCGGCGCCTCCGCCCTTCCAGCTCAGCACCTTGCGCAGGAAGATCCGCGACAGCTCCTCGCGCGAGATCTGGGCGATCGGGTTCGACGCGTTGACGATCACGTGGTACGACACGCTCTGCGCCGTGGCGCGCGACGCGCCGGAGACGAGGGCGAGCAGGAGCGCGAGCGCGACCGGAACGCGGCCGAGCAGGCGGAGCAGGGTGCGGGCGATGGCGGACATTCGTGATTCCAGGTCAGAACGCGGCGGAGAGGCTCGCGATGCCGTAGCGGAAGCGGGGCGGATCGCGCGGGTCGGCGTGCTGCTCGACCTGGATCCCCTTGTTCCAGTGCTCCTCGAGCTTCAGCACGAGCGACGGGGAGAAGCTGTAGGTCAGGCTCACTCCGCTCGCGCGATGCCAGTCGAAGTTTCGCGGGTACTCGGGCGTCGCCCACGCGCGCTCGTACGACCACTCGTGCTCTCCGTTGATCCCGAGATCGTGCGGGAGCTTGAGGCCGAGCTGGACGTAGTTCGAGAAGAAGTGGTCGTGCTGGTAGAGCTGTCCCTCCGACTCGGCGCGCACGAACCAGCGCTCGAACGTTCCGTCCACGGAGCCCTGCCATTCGCTCACGTTCTGGCGGCTGTCGACGACCCCGAGCGAGTCGGTCCAGCCATTGAGCTCGTAGTGCTGGTAGGCGGCCCCGAGGCGCAACCCGTCGATCGGCGTGCCGAGCCACAGCTGCGAGCCGACGCCGTTCTCGGCGCGGACCTTGGCGATCGCGTACTGCTCGCCGCTCTGATCGTACGACAGCTCGCTCCATCCGCCGGCGTAACCGTGGATCGTGACCGGCCACGCGGTGCCGCGGTTCAGCTGCAGCGTTCCCACCGCGCCGTCGATCGTCTCGCTGTAGTAGGCGCCCTCGTCGTAGAAGACGACGGGCGCGCGATAGAAGGGAAGCAGCACGCCGATGCTGCGTCGCTCGTTGTAGATGCCGCGCGGGATCGGGATGCGCCCGACCTTCACGGTGTTCGCGTTCGCGAAGCGGTGCTCGTAGAACGCCCAGTTCACGTTCAGCGCGCTCTCGAAGTTGGTGATCGGGCTCGCGCCGAGCCGGCGGTTGTTCACCTGGATGAGAAAGCCGTCCTGCTTCCGGTCGTAGCGGAACTGGAGCGCCGCGTAGCGCAGGTCGCTCGTCCCGCGGCTCTGCATTCCATAGAACTGCGGCCCGCTCGTGATCCCGTAGCCCTGCGTGAGGTAGCCGTGGATGTCGAGCTTTCCATCACCGATCGGGATTCCCTGCGCGTCGAGTCTGGCTGCGGCCCCGGCGCTGGCCGCGGCGAGAACGCTGAAGAGTGCGACGCGAACGAGAGAGGATCGCATGGCGGTGAAGGGAACAGGGACGGGAGGTCGACTGCTATCTGGACGCGCCCGGCGTGCGGGCCGTCACTACCGGAGGCCAGGTACCAGGCGTGAGGAACGGCGTCGACGGCCGTCGACGCCGTTCCTCACGCCTGACGGCTGGCACCTGACCCCTGCCGTTGCGATCTTCCGCCATGCTTCTCGGCATCGCCGGCATGGTCGGATCCGGCAAGACCACGCTCACCCACGCACTCGCCGCCCGCTTCGGCCTCCAGCTCGCCCTCGAGTCGGTGGACGCCGACAATCCGTGGCTCGAGCCGTACTACGCCGACGGGGAGCGCTCGCGCCGCGAGTACGCGCTCCGGCTGCAGCTCCACTTCCTCGCCACGCGCTTCGCGTCGATGCGCCGCATGCGCGGGATCGGGGGCGGGTGGGTGCTCGACCGCACCTGGTACGAGGACGCCGAGGTGTTCGCACGGGGCGCATTCGAGCAGGGGCTCATGATCCCCGAGGAGTACGACCTCTACTGTCGGCTGTACGCCGAGCTGCTCCACGCGCCGGCGGCACGTCCCCCGAAGCTGCTCATCTACCTGCACGCGCCGCTCGAGGTGATCGTCGAGCGGATCGCGCAGCGTGGGCGACCAGCCGAGCGCGACACCGCGTTCGACTACTGGGCAGCGCTGCACGCGCGCTATGAGCGGTGGATCGCCGGCTTCCGGCACTGCCCGGTGCTCTCGATCGACGTCCGCGAGTACGATCTCCTCGCCGACCCCACCGCGATCGAGGACGTGGCCGCGCGCGTGAGGCAGCGTGTCGAGCGGCAGCTCCCGCAGACTGAGCTCTGGCCCGCGGCACCCCGTACCGCGGGCAGGGGCCAGGGATCGGGGGTCAGGGGTCAGCGATAACAGCGTGGGATGAGACATCGACGGCACCGTCGATGCACCCCGAGTCTCCGCCTTCCTCATCGCCGACCCCCGACCCCCTCAGAGTGCCTTTACGCACCGAGCGACGGAGCCGGCCGCGCGAGCGGTTCGGGCTCTTCTGGGACCTGCTCTTCCGCGCCCTGCGCGGGTCGCTCTCGCGCGTGCAGAGCTTCTATGCCGCCGTCGGGATCTTCGTCACGGTGGGCGCGGTGCTCGCCGTCGCGGGGACGTGGGCCTTCGCCGAGCTCGCGGCACACGTCCAGCGCGGTGCGACGCAGCAGTTCGACGACGCGATCCTCCGCTGGATGGCCGCGCACCAGACGCCCTGGCTCCACGTGGTGATGCTCCAGGTGACGGCGCTCGGCACCGGTGTCGTCGTGATGATGGTGGTCGCGGTCGCCGCGCTCTTCCTCTGGCTCACGCGGCACCGCCACTCGGCGGCGCTGCTGCTCGTCACGACGAGCGTCGGGATCGTGATCAACAGCCTCCTCAAGGACGTCTTTCACCGGCAGCGCCCGTCGATCTTCGCGTGGGGGACGGAGGTGTTCTCCTCGAGCTTTCCCTCGGGGCACGCGATGAGCGCGGCGATCGTGTACGGGACGGTGGCCTATCTCGCGGCGCGGCTGCAGCGGCGTCACTGGTCGCGCGTGACGACGGCGGTCGTCGCCGCGCTGCTCATCGCGCTCATCGCCTTCTCGCGCATCTATCTGGGCGTGCACTATCCGTCGGACACGCTCGCCGGGATGGCGATCGGGTTCGCGTGGGCGGCCTTCTGCATGGCGACCCTCGAGGCGATCCAGCTCATCGCCCTCCGCCGCGCCCCGCAGGCGCTGGCGAACGAGGAGCCGCCGGCGTCGGACTCGCTCCCGCCGGAGGCGACCCGCGCGGCCTCGCGGCAGAAATAGGAGCCAGGCGCCAGGCGTCGGGAACGGCGGTAGACGCAGTCCCTCACACCCGGCGCCTGGTCCCCGCAAGAGCGAACGTCCCGCGGCCAGAGACGGAGGATGGCCACGGGACGTCCGACGCGGGCGCCCGGAGGAGACGCCCTTTCACCACGCCGCGGAGGCGACGCGGTGCCTAACGCGACCGGCTGGAGGACTTCCGGCCGCTCTTCTTCCGGCCGCCGCTCGTCTTGCGGCCGCTCGACTTCTTCGCGCCCCCCTTCTTCCGGGGGACCTTGGCGCCCTTCTTCCGCGCCTCGGAGAGGCCGATCGCGATCGCCTGCTTCCGGCTCTTCACCTTCGGATGACGCCCTTTTCCACTCTTCAGCGTCCCGCTCTTGCGCCGCTTCATGGCGCTGCGCACGCTCTTGCTCGCGGCCTTGCCGTACTTGCGACCCCCCTTCTTCCGTGCGGCCATCCGTCGCTCCGTGGTGAGGTTCGCGAGGGTGACATAGCATCAACCGTTCCAGCACTTGCCTGGAAACACGACCCGCTCGATGGCTTCGCTTCCCGAGTCGGCACGACTCCAGTGTCCCGGATCCGTCGCAGAATCTGCAGCTGACGCACACGTTACATCACAAATCGGGCTGGAAAGTTGCAAAATGTCACCCTAGATTTGCTCGAACTGCACGATCTCGCCAACACTGAGTCGCGCACCCCGCCGCCTTTCCCCGGAGCTCGCCCGCATGCCCCACCCGACCACCAGCACTGGCCGCCACGCCGTTCTGCGCGACGTCTCGGCGCGCTCGCCCCGCGCCGCCACCAACGGCCAGCACGCGCCTAACGGTGCCAACGGCGAGTCCCCCGTCGCCCAGACGTCCCAGTACTTCGGCATCAATACCTTCGGCGTCCGCCAGATGCGCGACCGGCTCCCGCGGGATGTCTACGCGAAGCTCGTCGCCTCCATCCGGATGGGGAAGAAGCTCGACCTCGAGATCGCGCCCGTCGTCGCGCAGGTCATCAAGGAATGGGCGACCAGCCGCGGGGTGACCCACTTCACCCACTGGTTCCAGCCGCAGACCGGGCTCACCGCCGAGAAGCACGACGCCTTCCTCACCTTCGAGGACGGGCAGCCGATCGAGGCCTTCACCGCCGATCAGCTCATCCAGTCCGAACCCGATGCGTCGAGCTTCCCCTCGGGCGGCCTCCGCGCGACCTGGGAAGCGCGCGGCTACACGGCGTGGAACCCCGCGTCCCCCGTCTTCATCGTCGAGGCGGGCGGCACGCGCACCCTCTGCATCCCCTCCGTCTTCATCGGCTACAACGGCGAGGCGCTCGACGAGATGACGCCGCTGCTCCGCAGCACCGACGTCCTCTCCGAGAAGTCGATCGCCCTCCTCGAGCTCCTCGGCGACAAGGGGGTCAGCCGCGTCATCACGACGTTAGGCATCGAGCAGGAGTACTTCCTCATCGACCGCTCGATGTTCGCGCTGCGCCCCGACCTCGTCATGGCGGGCCGCACCCTCGTCGGTGCCGCGCCGCCGCGCGGCCAGCAGCTCGAGGACCACTACTTCGGCGGCATCCCCGAGCGCGTGCAGGCGCTGATCAGCGAGGTCGAGCAGGAGCTCTACAAGCTCGGCGTCCCGATCTCCACGCGACACAACGAGGTCGCTCCGTCGCAGTTCGAGATGGCGCCGCACTTCGAGGACTCCGACATCGCGGTGGACCACAACCAGCTCGTCATGGCGACGCTGCGCCGCGTCGCCCTCCGCCACGGCATGCAGGCGGTGCTGCACGAGAAGCCCTTCGCCGGGATCAACGGCTCGGGCAAGCACTGCAACTGGTCGATGTCGATCCGCGCCGAGAGCCCGGAGCTCGACGGCTTCAACCTGCTCAAGCCGGGGAAGACGCCGCACCAGAACGTGCGCTTCCTCCTCTTCCTCGCCGCCGTGCTCAAGGCGGTGCACAAGCATCAGGGTCTGCTCCGCGCCGGCGTCGCGACCTCCGGCAACGAGCACCGGCTCGGCGCGAACGAGGCACCCCCCGCGATCATCTCGGTCTTCATGGGCGACATGCTGACGCGACTGATCGAGGACATCATCGCCGGCAAGACGATCTCCAGCCTTCCCGGCGGCGAGCGCCTCAAGCTCGGCGTCGACAAGCTCCCGGAGATCGCCCAGGACAACACCGACCGCAACCGCACCTCGCCCTTCGCCTTCACGGGAACCAAGTTCGAGTTCCGCGCCGTCGGCTCCTCCGCGTCGCCGGCCTTCCCGGTGATGCTGCTCAACGCCGCCGTCGCCGAGGCGATCGGTGAGATCACCGAGAAGCTGCGCGACGAGCTGAAGAAGACGAAGAAGGTGGACGAGGCGGTGCTGAAGGTCGTGCGCGCCGAGTTCGAGGAGTCGTCGTCGATCCGCTTCGAGGGGAACGGCTACTCCGAGGAGTGGGTGAAGGAAGCGGAGAAGCGCGGGCTCCTCAACCTGCGCCGTACCCCCGAGTCCCTCGCGCAGCTCGTCAACAAGCAGACGCGCGCGCTCTTCTCGAAGCTCGGCATCCTCAGCAAGCAGGAGCTGGAGAGCCGCTTCCACGTGCGGCTCGAGCGCTACGCGAAGGACATCCTCATCGAGGCGCACACCCTCTCGCAGATCATCGACACGATGGTGCTGCCGGCGGCGCTCTCCTACGCGAGCGACCTGTCCGACGGCGTGCGCCGCGCGAAGGAGGCGGGGCTCAAGACCGGCCCGCAGACCGCGGCGGCGAACCAGGTGATCGATCTCGTGGCCGCGCTGCAGAAGGCGCGATCGGAGTTCGATGCCGTGCTGAAGAAGGCCGACGCGCTGCACGACGAGCCGGAGAAGCAGGCGAAGCTGCTCACCGGCGGCGTCTCCGACGCGATGCTCGAGCTCCGTCACGCCGCCGACGCGCTGGAGATCGTCGTCGCCGACGAGCGCTGGCCGCTGCCGAAGTACCGGGAGATGCTCTTCCCGGTGTGAGCCGTTCACGCGGGGCGCGCCGAAGGCGCGCGGCGTGCTATCGTACGCGAGGGGCCGGGATCTCCCTGGCCCCTCGTCTTTTCAGCCGGTGCATCCTATGCCTCACGCTCCTCGCTTCCTCGGCGCGCTGCTCCTCGCCGCCGCGATCGCCGCCTGCGACTCCGACCCGACCGCGACCGCCGCGTTCCTCACCTCCACGCAGCCCGCGGTCGACTTCGGCCGCCGCGACGTGACGAGCGCGCAGGTCGTGCGCGCGATCCACATCCAGAACACCGGCGGCAGCGCGAGCGGCGCGCTCGGCGTCTCGATCACCGGCCCCGGCGCGGCGGGGTTCAGGATCGACACCGCCGGCTCGACGTGCATCGGCCACCGGCTCGCGCCTAACGCGGGATGCGACGTCGCCGTCCGACTCGACGGCCAGGCGAGCGGCCCGCTCACGGCGACCCTCGTCGTGACGGGGGCGGGCGCCAACTCGCAGTCCGCGCTCGTCGCGCTGAGCGGGACGCTCGTCTCGAAGCTCAACGTCTACTACCAGGGCACCGGCCACGGCACCGTGACCGAGTCGGCGCACGGCACCTCCTGCATCGCGACGTGCACGCTCGACCTCGACGTCCCGACGGTGACCCTCGGCGCGGCGCCCGATCCCCAGTCCAGCTTCGCCGGCTGGGTCGGCGCACCGGGATGCGGCACGAGCCCCACCTGCACGATGACGCTGATCGACCTGAACGCGGTGACGGTGAAGTTCGACCCGATCCCGTAGCGACGGGGGCGGCACGCGGGCTACTTTCGCCGCGTGAGCTCCCCCGGTCCCGATGCCGTCTCCGCAGCGCTCGAGGCGCTGATCGCGCGCTGCGTCCGCATGGTGCGGAGCGTCGGGGCGCGGCATGGGCTCTCGGATGCGGACGTGGACGACGTCGTGCAGGACGTGCGCATCCGGCTCTGGCGGTCGTGCACGACGACTGAGCAGATCGAGCGGCTCGGTACGTCCTACGTGTACAGGGCCGCCACGACGGCGGCGCTCGACATGCTCCGGCGCCGGCGCGCGCATGGAGCCGCCGTCACCGATTGCGTGGATGCGCATTCCGAGCAGCTCGCCGCCAGATCCAGTGCCTCCGACGCGACCGACGCCCACGATCTCGAGCGTCAGGTGCTCGCGGCGCTCGAGACGCTCCCGCTCGCGCGGCGGACGGTGGTACGCATGTACCTCAGCGGCTACGAGCGCGAGGAGATCGCCGAGCTCCTCGGCTGGACGGAGGCGAAGACTCGCAACCTGCTGTACCGCGGGCTCGACGACCTGCGCGCGCGCCTGACGACGATGGGGATCACATGGCCTCCCACCTGAGCGACGAGCAGCTTCGCGAGATCTACGCGCGCGCGATCGAGGCGCGACGCGACCCGGCGCGCGCCTCCTGCCCGAGCCCGGACGCGCTGCTCGCGCTCGTCCGGCGCGAGGGGAGCGACGAGAGCCGTCTCGAGACCCTCGACCACGCGATGAGCTGTCCCGACTGCCGCGGGGACTTCGAGCTGCTGCGCGCGATCGAAGGCGCGCGGCGCGCGGACGCCGACGCCGGCGTTCGGCACATTCGCTGGCGTCGGCCGATGGGAGTCGCCCTCGTCGCGGCGCTCGCCGCGGCACTCGCCCTGTTCGCGGTGCTCGGACCCTGGCAGCGCTCGCGTCCGGGGGAGGTCTACCGTGGCGGACCGGCGGAGATCGGCGTCGTCTCCCCGCCCGCCGGCGCCTCGGAGAGCGCGCCCTTCACCTTCACCTGGCATCGGGTGCCGCGGGCGCGCGGCTACGTGCTCGAGGTGTTCACGCCCGGCGGTGCGCTGCGCGCGACCCGGGAGACGGCAGACACCACCGTGACGCTCTCGGACGCGGAGCTCGGCGACGGCGACTACCGCTGGTCGGTGCGCGCGCGCCTCGACGACGGATCCGAGCGGCACTCCGAGAGCCGGCCGCTGCGGCTGCGCTGAGCTCCGCACGCGCCGCCGCGCACGACGCGGCGGTGCGTGAGAACGATTCCGGGATGCCGTCGTGTAACGCACCGGTGCCGCGCGACCGCGCCGCACCCGAGCCCGCGCTCTCCCCCCCGGCGCGAGTCGCTCCCTCGACACGACACGACCCATCCAGGAGGAGCCGTTGCGCACTACGACCATCCGCCCGCGCCGACGGGCCGCGCGCACGAGCGCGTTCGTCGGCACGGCGCTGTCGCTCGCCGCTCTCGCGCTGGCCGCATGCGCCGATCGTAGCAGCACCGCCCCACTCCCCGCCGAGCGCGCGCTGCAGCCGTCGGCACCGTCCGCGCAGCGCGGCGCGCTGTCGGGCGTCGACTGCGGCTGCTCGAAGACCGGCCCGTTCGTCGCGCCCAAGGCCGGCAAGGCGATCGCCGTCGACTCCGACGGCACCTCGCCTAACGGTGTCTACAAGGTCACCGCGACGCCGATCGGCACGACCATCAACCTTCGCATCACGAAGGGGACGACCGACGTCGCGCAGTACACCGTGCCCCTGAACGCGAAGTGGGGCTTCAGCCCCGACGATCAGCGCTTCGTGTACCACTACACCGCGGGCACCGCGCCGAGCACGACGCAGAACATC
>DASVXU010000205.1:0-22241 GCA_036392515.1 Gemmatimonadaceae bacterium
GAGGGGCTGCGATGATCGCGACGGCCGAGCTGGAGATCGCGTCGATCGCCGCCGGCGGCGACGGCGTCGGACGCGCGGAGGGGCAGGTGGTGTTCGTGCCGCGCAGCGCGCCGGGCGATCTCGCGCGGGTGAGCCTCGCGGCGCGCGGACGGTTCGCGCGCGGCGAGATCACGGAGCTGCTGCGTCCCGCGCCGTCGCGCGTCGAGCCGCCCTGTCCGCACTACACGAATGACCGCTGCGGCGGGTGCCAGCTCCAGCACCTCGCTTACGACGCGCAGCTCGACGCGAAGGAACGCATCATCGTCGACACACTCGCGCGGATCGGGAAGCGCGATGTCGCGGTGCGCGAGGTCCGGCCCAGCGAGCATCCGTGGCGCTACCGCCGGAAGCTCACCCTCGCGCTGCGCTGGGCGCGCGGACAGGGATGGATCGCCGGACTGCACCCGTACGACGATCCCGCCGCGGTGTTCTCGATGAAGGACTGTCCCATCACCGACGAGCGCGTGGTGTCGATCTGGCGCTCGATCATGCGGCACGCGAAGCTCTTTCCTCGCGTGCCCGCGCTGCGTGGAGCGGTGCGCCTCCTCGATCGCGGGGCGTCTTTCGTCCTCGAGGGGGGACGGCAGTGGCGCGAGGCGGAAGCGCTGATGGCCGCGGTTCCCGAGCTGCGCGCCGTATGGTGGGCGCCCGAGGGAGCGCGCGCGCGGCTCGTGGCGCGCCGCGACGACGAAGCCACCGCCGGCGCGAGCTTCGTGCAGGTGAACGTCGCGGTCGGCGAAGCGCTGCACGACCACGTCGTCTCGCGCGCGCTCGCATACGAGCCGGCGGTGGTCGTCGACGCGTACGCTGGAACCGGCGACACGGCGGTGCGCTTCGCCGCCGCGGGGGCGCGCGTCACCGCGATCGAGCTGGATCGCGAGGCGGCGTCGTTCGCGGCGGGGAGGCTTGCCGCGCCGTCGGCGGTCGTGGCGGGACGCGTCGAGGATCACCTCGCCGGCGTGCTCCCCGCCGACGTGGTCGTGATCAACCCGCCGCGGAGCGGCGTCGACGCGCGCGTGACCGAAGCGCTCGAGGCGGCGCGCCCACGGCCACGGGGGTTGATCTACGTCAGCTGTGACCCGGCGACGCTGGCGCGCGATCTCGCGCGACTCCCGAGCTACCGCGTTCGCGACGCGCTCGCGTTCGACATGTTCCCCCAGACCGCGCACGTCGAAACCGTGTGCGAGCTCGTTCCGGAGGTCGCGTGAGGTACGTCGTCACCGTCAACGGTGAGAAGCGCGAAGTCGTCCTCGACGGCGACGGCGTGCACTTCGACGATGAGCGGGTGAGCGCTCGCGTCGAAGAGCTGCCCGGCACGCCCGTCCGCCTCGTCACGCTCGGCGACGAGGTGCATCGCGTGGTCGTGCGTCGCGAGGCTCGCGGGCGCTACGTGCTCTGGCTCGATGGCCACCGCTACGACGTGGAGGCACTCGACGAGCGCACCCACGCGATCCGCGCCCTTTCCGGCGCATCCGCGGCAGCAGCCGGGCCGGCGCCGCTGAAGGCGCCGATGCCGGGACTGGTCGTGCGAGTGAACGTCGCTCCCGGCGACGAGGTCGCGGCGGGACAGGCGCTCGTCGTCATCGAGGCGATGAAGATGGAGAACGAGCTGCGTGCCGCCGCTCCCGGGCGCGTGAAGGCGGTGCGAGCGACCCTCGGCGAAGCGGTGGAGAAGGGCGCGCTCCTCGTCGAGATGGAGTGAGGGGCGAGAAAGCGATACGGGTCGGAACCATCCCGAATCGGCGTTCGGTCTCAGCGCCCGCCCGTGGCGGCGCCGCGCGCGACTTCTCCCGCGAAGGTGCTGAGTGCCCAGTGCCCGCGCCCCCCCGCGAGCGGGAGCGACATCACGAGATTGTTGTCGCGGGTGCGTGGGTTCAGATCGACGAGGATCGTGTCGCCCTCGATGCGCCACCCCGCGGTGCTGTCCGACGCGACCGCATTGCGCAGCTTCTCCGGGAGGTCGCCGGCGAAGCGAGCGGTCCCCATCGCTCCCTGGCACTCGGCGGTGCCGGCCGCCGGTCCGGTCGGCGCCGGCGGCGCGAAGGTGAAACGCAGCTCGAAGCGCTGCCCCTTCAATCCAGCGAGCGCGGCCCCGCCGAAGGGGAGGAGCGTGTCCACGACTGCCTCGACACGATGAGTGGCCTCGCGCCCCTCGCAGAGCCCGGTGAGGGTGGCATCCGTGCGATTGCCGCACGACGCGGCGACGGAGGCGAACGCGGCTGCGGCCGCGACCAGGGCGAGGGAGACACGCGAGCGAGCGGCCGAATGCGATGAGATGGGCATGTCGCAACGCTCGCGAGGGCGGCGGCGCGACGCAAGCCCGTCCGTTGACAAGCGCTAACTCCTTTCGTAGCTTACTTGTCTGTCGAAAATGCCCTGGGACGTTCGGCGCGCCGATTCGGGCGCGCGAGCGCTCCAGCCGATTTCTCTGGACCTGTCATGAAGACTTTCACCGCCACCCCGACCGACATCCAGCACGACTGGTATGTGGTCGATGCCGAGGGCATGGTGCTCGGCCGTCTGGCGTCGCAGATCGCCAAGATCATTCGCGGCAAGCACAAGCCGACGTTCACCCCGCACATGGACACCGGGGACAACGTCATCGTCATCAACGCCGCCAAGGTCGCGGTGACGGGCAGGAAGGCGGAGCAGAAGCAGTACTTCCGCCACACGGGCTACATGGGTCACGAGCGCTTCACCCCATTCGCCGAGGTGATCGCGAAGCACCCGGAGCGCGTGATCGAGAAGGCGGTGTACGGAATGCTCCCGAAGAACGCGCTCGGCCGGCAGAAGCTGCGGCTCAAGCTCCGCGTCTATCCCGGCGCCGAGCACCCGCACAAGGCCCAGCAGCCGAAGACCCTGAACCTCAAGCAGAGCGAGACGAAGTAATGGCGGACAGCCAGATCCACAGCGTCGGCCGCCGGAAGGAAGCGGTCTGCCGCGTGTACCTCAAGGCGGGCAGCGGCAAGTGGGACGTGAACGGCCGGACGCTCGGTGACTACTTCCCGCGCCCCTCGCTCGTCTCGGCGATCCAGCAGCCCTTCACGGCGACCGATCTCCTCGGCCGCTACGACGTGAAGGCGAACCTCGAGGGTGGCGGCGTCACCGGCCAGGCCGGCGCGCTCCGTCTCGCGGTCGCCCGCGCGCTCGTGAAGATCGACGAAGGTCACCGCCGCAAGCTGCGTGACCTCGGGCTCCTGACGCGCGATGCGCGCGCCGTGGAGCGCAAGAAGCCGGGCCGCCCGAAGGCCCGCAAGCGCTTCCAGTTCAGCAAGCGCTAGGCAGCACGCAGTACGGCGCGCGCGACCCTCGCGCGCGCCGATCTCACACGCGGCTCCAGTCGTCGTCGGGTGCCGGACACAGTCCGGTCGGCGATGGCAGCGACGAGCCGCGGACGACACGAACCGATCAGGAGCAGTTCGCATGGCCGGCATCACCCTCGAGCAGTTGCTCGCCGCCGGTGTCCATTTCGGACACCAGACCCGCCGCTGGAACCCGAAGATGCGTCAGTTCATCTTCGCGGAGCGGAACGGGATCCACATCATCGACCTCCAGAAGACGCTCCGCCAGGTGGAGCTCGCGCAGAAGCTCGTGCGCGAGGTCATCATGCGTGGGGAGAACGTCCTCTTCGTCTGCACGAAGCGCCAGCTCGCCGGTCTCGTCCGGCAGGAAGCTGAGCGCTGCGGCGCGATGTACGTCACCGAGCGCTGGCTCGGCGGCATGCTCACCAACTTCAACACCGTGAAGAAGCAGCTCCGTCGCCTCAAGGAGCTCCAGGCCGGTGCGGAAGAGGGTGGTGAGTTCTCGAACTACACGAAGAAGGAGCAGCTGATGATGTCGCGCGAGCGCGACAAGCTCGCGAAGTACTTCAGCGGCATCAGCAACATGAGCCGGCTCCCCGGGCTCATCTTCGTGGTCGACTCGAAGAAGGAGCGCATCGCGGTCAGCGAGGCGAACAAGCTGAACATCCCGATGGTCGCGGTGGTGGACACGAACGCCGACCCGGACCTCATCACCGTCCCGATCGCGGGCAACGACGACGCGATCCGTTCGGTCGAGCTGATCACGAAGACGATCGCCGACACGATCGAAGAGGCACGGCGCGAGGCTCCGGTGCGCGCGGCGGTCGAAGAGGGAGAGGAGAGCACCTACAGCAGCGACCGCGGGATGGAAGCCGCGGCGGGTGACGACGAGCGCAAGCGCCGCCGCCGCCCGCGCCGGCGCCGGGCGAAGCCCGAGGCGATCGCCGCGATGCGGAAGGGTGGCGCCGAGGGTGAAGGCGCCGAGGGCGCCGAGGGTGGCGAAGAGGGTGGCGAGGAAGCGGGCGCGTAAGGCCTGCCGTCGCACGCGGCTTGATGTAGAATCCATACGCCGCCGGCCGTTCGGTCGGCGGCGTTTCCACGAACAGCAGTTCACGCAGGGATGACGAGATGACCACGACGACGACGTTCACGGCGAAGGACGTGCAGGAGCTCCGCCAGCGCACCGGCGCCGGGATGATGGAATGCAAGAAGGCCCTCGAGGAAACGAAGGGCAACATGGAGTCGGCGATCGAGCTCCTCCGCAAGAAGGGGATCGCGAAGGCGGAGAAGCGCGCCGGCCGCGCGGCGAGCGAGGGCAAGATCGTCGCCCGCGTCAGCCCCGACGGCAAGACGGGCGTCCTCGTCGAGGTGAACTCGGAGACCGATTTCGTCGCGCGCAACGAAGGCTTCGGCAAGCTCGTGGACCAGATCGCCGACGCGCTCCTCTCGGGGAGCAGCGCGAACGAGACCGTCGCCAACGCCGAGGGCTCGGCGCTCCTCTCGCAGAAGCTGGGCGGCACGACGGTCGAGGGCGCGCTCAAGGAGCTCTCGGGGACGATCGGCGAGAACCTCGTCGTGCGCCGCTACGCGCGCTTCACGACCGACGGCGCGCTCGGCACCTACGTCCACCACAACGGCAAGGTCGCCGCGCTGGTCGAGGTGACCGGTGGGAGCGGTGACGCGGTGCAGCAGCTCGCGCGGACCGTCGCCGAGCACGTGGCCGCGGGCGTCCCGACGGTGCCCGCCGCGGTGAACCGCGAGGAGGTGCCGCAGGATCTCGTCGAGCGCGAGCGCCGGATCTTCACCGAGCAGGCGGCGGCGAGCGGGAAGCCGGCGAACATCGTCGAGAAGATGGTCGGCGGGCGGATCGAGAAGTACTACAAGGAGGTCACCCTCGTCGATCAGCCCTGGATCCGCGACGACTCGAAGTCGATCCGCGACGTGGTGAACGCCGCGGGCGCCGGTCTGAAGATCCGCCGCTTCGCGCGCTTCCAGATGGGTCAGGAGTAAGGACGCCGGTGCCCGACCTGCACTACAAGCGGATCCTCCTCAAGCTCTCCGGCGAGGCACTCGCCGGAGAGAAAGGGTTCGGCTTCGACTTCGACGTCGTGAAGCGGCTCGCCGGTGAAGTGAAGCACGTGGTGGATCAGGGCGTCAGCGTCGGGCTGGTGATCGGGGGCGGGAACATCGTCCGCGGCGCGCAGCTCGCGAAGGTGGGGATGGACCGCGTCGGCGCCGATTATATGGGGATGCTCGGCACCGTCATCAATGCGCTCGCGCTGCAGGACGTCCTCGAGCGCATGGGTGTCGACACGCGCGTGATGACCGCGATCCGGATGGAGGAGCTCGCGGAGCCCTACATCCGGCGGCGCGCGCTGCGGCACTTCGAGAAGGGCCGGACGGTGATCTTTGCCGCGGGAACGGGGAATCCGTATTTTTCGACGGACACCGCCGCCGTGCTGCGCGCCATCCAGATGAAGGCCGACGTCATCATCAAGGCGACGAGCGTCGACGGCGTGTACTCCGCGGATCCCAAGAAGGACCCGTCGGCAAAGTTCTTCACCGAGATGAGCTACCGGGACGTGATCGTCGACCAGCTCGGGGTGATGGACCAGACGGCGATCACGCTTTGCAGCGAGAACAAGCTTCCGCTGATCGTGCTGAACATCCACCGCCAGGGCGCCGTCGCGGCCGCGACTCGCGGCGAGCGCGTGGGCACACTCGTCAGATGAGCGCACTCACACCGATTCTGAATTCGGCGCGGCAGCAGATGGACCGCGCGATCGAGAACACGCGCCGGGAGTTCGCGGGCGTCCGCTCCGGCAAGGCATCGCCGACGATGCTCGACACGGTCCGCGTCGAGATGTACGGCCAGCAGATGCCGCTCAACCAGGTCGCCACGGTGTCGGCGCCGGAGCCGCGGATGCTGATCGTCACCCCGTTCGACAAGGGGCAGATCAAGGCGGTGGAGAAGGCGATCCGCGAGGCGGATCTCGGGCTCGATCCGGCGGTGCAGGGAACGATCGTCCGCGTGCCCCTCCCCTCGATGAACGAGCAGCGCCGGAAGGAGCTCGTGAAGATCGTGCACAAGTACGCCGAGGAAGGACGCGTCGCGATCCGCCACGCGCGCACCGAAGCGCGCGACAAGGTGAAGAAGTCCGACGGCGTCCCCGAGGACGACAAGAAGCACTTCGAGAAGGATATCCAGAAGGTGCACGACGACGCGATCAGGAAGATCGACGATCTGATCAAGTCGAAGGAAGCCGAGATCATGGAGGTCTGAGCCCGCGAGGGCCCACGCAGGTGATGACCGCCGCCGACCTCCTCGCGCGCATCCGGCTCAACGGAGCCGTTCCACGCCACGTCGCCATCATCATGGATGGCAACGGGCGCTGGGCGCGCGAGCGCCTCATGCCGCGGCCGATGGGGCACCGCAGCGGGATGAAGGCAGTGCGCGAGGTGGTCGAGGGCTCGATCGAGGCGGGAGTCGAGGTGCTGTCGCTGTTCGCGTTCTCGCAGGAGAACTGGCAGCGGCCGATCACCGAGGTCTCGGCGCTGATGTCACTCCTCGAGGAATACATCTCGCGCGAGGCGGACGAGCTGGCGGAGCGCGGTGTCCGCGTAATGGTGCTCGGCGAGCTCGATCGGCTCACGCCGCCGGCGCGCGCGGCGGTGGATCGCGTGATGGCGCAGACGGCGCACAACGACCGGCTGACGCTGAACCTCTTCATCTCCTACGGCAGCCGCGCCGAGATCCTGCGCGCGACGCGCTCGATCGCCGCGGACGTGGCGGCGGGAAAGCTCTCCCCGGGGGAGATCACGGAGGCGGATTTCGAGAAGCGGCTCTTCACCGCGGGATGCCCCGACCCAGACCTGCTGATCCGCACTTCGGGAGAGCAGCGCATCTCGAACTTCCTGCTCTGGCAGGTCGCGTACGCGGAGCTGTACATCTCCCCCGTGCTCTGGCCCGACTTCGGGCGGCGCGAGCTCTACGAGGCGATCGTGGCCTATCAGAGCCGCGAGCGGCGCTTCGGCAAGGTGTCGGCATAGCGTGTCCGAGCTGACCCGCCGGGTACTGTTCTCGGTGGTCGCCATCCCGGTCGCGCTGGGCGCGATCTGGTATGGGGACTGGGCGCTCGCGGCGCTGCTCGCGATCGCCGCCGCGCTTGGTGCCGCCGAGTACTATCGGATCGCGCGCGAAGCGGGACACCAGCCCTTCCTCGTCGCGGGCGCGGCGCTCGCGGGGCTCGTCCCCATCGTCGTGCACGGGCGCCGGCTCGGGGTCTTCGGCGGTGACGCGCTCACCATCTCGGTGGTGGTGGCGCTCGCGATCTTCGCCGCGTCCATCTGGGCGCGCTGGCCGGAGGGGCGGCCCCTCGGCGCCGCCGCGACGACGATCTTCGGCGTCGTGTACACCGGTGGGACGCTCGCCTACGGCTACGGGCTGCGCTATCACCCGTACGCGGTGGGGACCGCCGCCGGCGCGGCGTTGGTGGCGCTGCCGCTGATCCTCACCTGGACAAGCGACATCGGCGCGTACTTCGTCGGACGCGCGTTAGGCAGGCGCAAGCTGATCCCGGCGGTCAGTCCGGGGAAGACGATCGCCGGCGCCGTCGGGGCGCTCGTGCTCTGCATGATCGTCGCCTGGGTCTATCAGCGCTGGGTGCTCGTCCCGCGCGCGACGCTCGCCCTGCGGCCGCTGGTGCCCGCGCTCGCCGCCTCGGGCGCGCTGCTCTTCGGCGCGCTGATCAGCGCCGTCGCGCAGGTTGGTGACCTGGCGGAATCGCTCATCAAGCGGGAGAGCGGGGTGAAGGACAGCTCGCACCTGATCCCGGGGCATGGCGGGGTGCTCGACCGGCTCGACAGCCTGTTCTTCGTGCTTCCCGTCGCCTACCTCCTCTTCGACTGGCTGCTGATCCCGGCGCTGCGATGAGCACGCGGGAAGTACGCGGCGTCACGATCCTCGGCAGCACGGGCTCCATCGGAACGACCGCGCTGCGCGTGCTGGCGCGGCAGCGGGAGCGCTTCCGCGTCGCCGGGCTGACCGCGTTCGAGAACGCGGCGCTCCTCCAGGAGCAGGTCGCGCAGACTTCGCCCTCGTACGTGGGGCTGGTGAGTGCCGAGGGCGGGGCGGCGAGCTGGGTGCGCGGCAGCGAGTGCCTCGTCGACGCGGCGACGCGCGACGACACGGACATCGTCCTGAACGCAGTGGTCGGTTCGGCGGGGCTGGACGCGACGCTGGCCGCGCTCGGCGCCGGGAAGCGCGTCGCCCTGGCGAACAAGGAGACGCTGGTGATGGGCGGCGAGCTCGTCGCCCGCGCGGCGCGAGCCGGGGGCGGGGAGATCGTCCCCGTGGACAGCGAGCACAGCGCGATCCTCCAATGCCTCTCCGGACGGTCGCGGACGGAGATCCGGCGGCTGGTGATCACGGCCTCGGGGGGGCCGTTCCGGGACTGGAGCGGGGAGCGCATCGAGCGGGCGACCGTCGCCGACGCCCTGCGCCACCCGACCTGGCGGATGGGTCGCAAGATCACCATCGACAGCGCGACCCTCGCCAACAAGGCGCTCGAGGTGATCGAGGCACACTATCTGTTCGGGGTACCATACGACCGGATCGAGGTGGTGGTGCATCCGCAGAGCGTGGTGCACTCCTTCGTCGAATTCGTCGATGGGAGCGTGATGGCCCAGATGGGAGTGCCGAGCATGGAGCTGCCGGTGCTGTACGCGCTGACGCATCCGGAACGCGTGCACGACGCCGGGGTACCGCCGTACGATCCGACGGAGCTGTCGCCGCTCACCTTCGAGCAGGTGCGGTGGGACGATTTTCCCGCGCTCCGGCTGGGGATGGAGGCGGGGAGGCGGGGCGGCGCTCAGCCCGCGGTGTACAACGCCGCGAACGAGGAGGCCGTCGCGCGGTTCCTCGAGGGACGGATCCCGTTCGGGGCGATCCCACGCGCGATCGCGAGCGCGCTCGACGCGCTGCGCGACGCGCCCGGGGATACGCTGGAGTCGCTGCGCGCGGCGGACCGGGCCGCGCGCGCACACGTGAAGGAGATCGCCGGATGTTGACGCAGCTCCCCTGGCTCGGCCCCCTGATCGTATTCGGGCTCGTGGTGTTCGTCCACGAGCTCGGCCACTTCATCGCGGCGAAGACGTTCCGTGTCTATGCGCCGCGCTTCTCCATCGGCTTCGGGCCGGCACTCTTCCGCAAGCGGTGGGGGGAGACCGAGTACGTGCTGGCGAGCCTGCCGTTAGGCGGCTACGTACGGATGGCCTCGCGCGAGGACGAGACGGCGGCGGCGCTGGAGGGCGGAAACGAGAGCGAGAGCCTCTCCCCGGACGACCCGCGGTACGATCCGGCGGCGCTGATGCCCTTCGGCCCGCACCCCGTGCCCGCGGACCGCACCTTCGAGTCGAAGCCGCTCTGGCAGCGGCTGATCATCATGGTCGCCGGAGTGACGATGAACGTCATCCTCGCGCTGGTGATCATGACGGGGCTCGCCAAGGCGTCGGGGCGCTCCACGCTGCAGACGCGCGTCGTCGGCCGCTTCGATCCACCGGCGTGGGCGCTGCGCGCGCCGGTGTCGATCGCGGCGGGCGACACGATCCTCGCCGTCGGCTCGAAGGAAGTCGCGAACTGGAACGAGATCGAGATGGCGCTGTTCAGCGCGCCGGACAGCGTCCTCACCATCCGGACGCAGCGCGGCAGCTCCGCACTCGCCGCGGGCCCGGCGAAGAGCGAGCGGCGCGCACAGCTCGTGTCGGGAATCATCCCCTGGTATCCGCCGGTGGTCGGGTCGGTGATCCCGAACCGTCCCGCGGCGCGTGCCGGGATCCAGAAGGGCGACACACTCGTGCGCATCGACACGCTGCCGATCCGCACGTACGGGGACATGATGGGGATCGTCTCCGCGTCGCCGGGGCGGCCGCTGGAGATCGAGCTGCGCCGCGCGGGTGCCACGCGCACGGTGAAGGTGGTGCCGGACTCCGAGCGCCTCAGCCCGCGCGACAGCGCGCCGCGCTTCGCCGGGCGGATCGGCGTGTCGAACCCCGACGTCGCCGTGCACGAGCCGATGGCGCTCGGCGAGGCGGCGCGTGCGGGGTGGGGGATGACGTGGGGGAGCGTCGGGATGATCGTCGACTTCCTCGGCAACCTGCTGACGGGTCAGGCGTCGGTGCGCGACATGGGCGGGCCGATCGCGATCACCCAGGCGTCGGTGGCGGCGGCGAAGAACGGCATGAGCGAGTTCCTGCGCCTGCTCGCCTTCATCAGCATCAATCTCGCGGTCATGAACCTGCTGCCGATCCCGATACTCGACGGGGGGCAGATCGTCATGAACGTGGCGGAGTCGGTGAAGGGGCGGCCGTTCAGTCTGCGGACGCGCGAGAACTTCGCGCGCGTGGGGCTCCTCGCGATCGCGCTGCTGTTCGTGGTGGTGATGTTCAACGACCTCCGACGGATCGCCGGCACGGCAATGGACTACCTCAGTCGAGTCTTCTGATGCGCAACAGAATCCTGCTGCTGCTCGCGCTGCTCGCCGGCGCTCTCCTCTCGCCCCACCGCGCGAGCGCGCAGGACAGCGCCGTGCGCTTCGAGATCCGGAGCGTGGGGGACAGCACCTTCACCTTCGACGCGAGCCGCACGCCGTGGGTGGCGAAGGGTCAGAAGGGGATCGCGGTGGATCCGCGCCGGCGCGACGGGCTGGTGGCGCGCTTCGTGGTGCTCGGCGTCGACGGCGGGCTGGCGAACGCGCTCATCGTCGGGCAGGCGCAGAAGCTGACGACGGACCACGTCGTGCTCCTGCGCGCGCCGCGCGAGCACTGGTACTCGAGCATGAAGTTCTGGGCCGGCGCGTTAGGCGGCGTCGTCGTCGGCTTCTTCGTCGGCCACGCGACGTAGAGAGCGGCCGGGCCGGGCGTCGGGGGTCGGGGGCCGGGGGTCGGCAACTGCAACGGGGGAGCGGCTGTTGGCCGCTCCCCCGATCATTCCTCGCCGAACCCCGACCCCCGACCCCTGATCCCCGGGATGACGCGCTCAGCCTCTGTCGCAGATCAGCCGCGCGCGCTCCTTCGTCGAGCGCTCGGCCCTGATCTGGAGCCGCGGGTTGGTGTACTGCGCGCAGAACTTGTGCTCCACCATGATCCGGTAGGCGCCGACCGGCAGGAGCAGCGGGTGGTTGAGCGGCACCGTCCCCGAGCGCGGCTTGTCGCCGGCGAGCGACGTGAGCGTGTAGGCGGCGCCGTCCGGCTTGATGTCGAGCTCCAGCAGCCCGCAGTTGCGCGGGTTCAGCGTCACGGTGTCGATCCCCGAGCTGCCGATCGTCGCGACGTCCTCGGCGCGCAGCGTGGGGCAGCCGGCGCTGCCGCTCACCGTCGCGACGATCTGGTAGCTGCCCGAGGGGAAGGTGTCCGCGGTGAAGGAGCCGTTGCCCACCGAGACGCCGTTGATGCTCACCGCCGCGTCGGGCGGCGCGTTCACGACGAGGGCAGGCTTGGTCTTCGTCGTCGTACCCGTCGCGGGGCGCGCGACGGTGGTACCTGCGGTGACGGGCTGCGGCGGCTTCGCGCTCGCGTTCTCGCTGCGAGTGGCGCGCACCGTCGCGAAGACCGCCAGCGCGGCCGCGGCGGCGCCTCCGATCCACCAGATCGCGCGGTTGCGCCTGGCGCGGCGGCGAAAGCGCGAGGTGCTGACCGAGCCGCTGAGCGTATCGGTCGTGACGATGCCGCTCGTGCGCACCGCGGCGGTCTCCCCGCGCTCCTGGAGGATGTGCACGAGCTCCTCGCACAGCGCTTCGCCCGTGGGGAAGCGGTCGTTCGGATCCTTCTCGAGGCACTGGAGGATGACGTCCTCCATCTCGCGCGAGAGCTGCGGGTTGATCGACCGCGGCTTCGGCGGCTTGTCCTCGACGTGCTGGCGGGCGATCTCGTACCAGTCGGTGCCCTGGAAGGGGAGCTGCCCGGTGGCCGCCTTGAACAGCGTCACGCCGAGCGAGTAGATGTCGGCGCGCCCGTCGAGCTGGAGGCCGCGCGCCTGCTCGGGCGAGAAGTACTGCGGCGTGCCGACGACCATGTTCGTCCCGGTCGAGTCGGTGTGCGTCGCGACGGCGCGCGCGATGCCGAAGTCGGCGACGATCGCGTTGCCGTGCTCGTCGAAGAGGATGTTGTCGGTCTTGATGTCGCGGTGGATGACGCCCTCGCGATGGGCGAAGCCGAGTGCGCTGGCGACGTCGATCGCCATGCGGATGAGCATCGGCTCCGGGAGCTGCGTCATCACGTTGAGGCGATCGGCGAGCCCCTGCGGCAGGTAGTCCATCGCGAAGAAGACGGCGTCGTCCTCGCGTCCGACCGCGTAGATCTTGATGATGTTGGGGTGGCGCAGCTTCGCCGCCGTCGAGGCCTCGCGGCGGAAGCGTTGCTCGAACTTCTCGTCACCCGCGTACTGCGGCTTGAGGATCTTCAGCGCGACCGGGATGTCGAGCTCGGGGTCGTACGCCTTGTAGACCCACGCGAACCCGCCAGCGCCGATGATGGCGTCGACGCGAAAACGTCCGAGGGTGCGACCGAGGAAACGCTCTGGCAATGGGAGCGGACGGGAGAGACGCGCGAGCCCTTTACAGGGCGGAGACCGGTCAGTAAGTTACTGTGCTTCAACCGATTGGGCGCGAATGACGCCCCGGGTGCGGAGAATATATCACATGGCCCTGCAAAAAGCATCGACGATCGAGAAGTACCAGGCGCACGGCACCGACAGCGGTAGCACGCGCGTCCAGGTGGCCCTCCTGACGGAGCGGATCAACTACCTGACCGACCATTTCCGTGAGCACAAGAAGGATCACCATGGTCGCCGGGGGCTGCTCAAGATGGTCGGCAAGCGTCGTCGTTTGCTCGACTACATGAAGCGGACGGACCTGGCCGGATACCGGCAGATCATCCAGGAACTTGGACTCCGCTACTAGTCCAGCTGCAGTGCCAAGGCGCGCGGACGCACCCTGTGCGGACCGCGCGCTTTGCCTTCCCACGAGCCGGGTCTGGCTCGCGAGCCGCAGGAGGCTCGAATCCATGGGCCGCATGAGGCCCGACGCAAAGAGGCCAGTACAGAAATGATGCAGCGCATCGAGAAGACCTTCGCCGGCCGTCCCCTCGTCATCGAGACGGGACGCATGGCGAAGCAGGCGGCGGGAGCCGCCGTCGTGACTTTCGGCGAGACGATGGTGCTCGCGACGGTAACGGTCAGCGACAACCAGAGCACCCTCCCGTTCTTCCCCCTCACGGTGGAGTACAAGGAGCGCACCTACGCCGCGGGCAAGATCCCGGGCGGCTTCATCAAGCGCGAGGGACGTCCGCAGGACGCGGAGATCCTCTCCGGGCGCATCATCGACCGGACGATCCGCCCGCTCTTCCCGGAAGGGTTCAAGAACGAGGTCCAGGTCTTCATCTACGTCATCTCCGCCGACCAGGAGAACGACGCCGACATCCCCGCGCTGCTCGCCGTCAGCTACGCGCTGAACTCGAGCAAGATCCCGTTCTCGGGCCCCATCGCCGGCGTCCGCGTCGGGCGGGTCGAGGACAAGTGGGTGCTCAACCCCACCTTCCAGCAGCTCGCCTACAGCGACATGGAGCTCGTCGTCTCGGGCTCGCAGGACTCGATCGTGATGGTCGAGGGCGGCGCGCTCGAGGTACAGGAGCGCGACGTGGTGCAGGCACTGACCATCGCGCAGCGCGGCATCCGTGAGCTGATCGCGCTCCAGGAGGAGCTGCTCGCCAAGGCCGGCCGCCAGCCGAAGATGCAGTGGACGAAGGCCGAGCCGGACACGCACCTCCAGTCGCGCGTGAAGGAGCTTGCCGAAGGCAAGATGCTCGAGGCGATCAACCAGGCCGAGAAGCACACGCGCATGGAGGCGGTGGAAGCGGTGAAGCGGATGGCGACGGAGACCCTCGCCGCCGATTTCCCCGACGCGAGCAAGGTCGTGCACGAGATGCTCGGCGAGCTCGAATACCGCGCGCTTCGCGATCAGGTGCTCGACACGAAGCGTCGCGTCGACGGCCGCGCGGCCGACGAGGTCCGTCCGATCTCGATCGACACGAGCGTACTTCCCCGCGCGCACGGCTCGGCGCTCTTCACCCGCGGCCAGACGCAGGCGCTCGTCGTCGCGACGTTAGGCACGGCGAACGACGTGCAGCGCCTCGACACGATCGACGAGGCGGGCGAGACGACGAAGTCGTTCATGCTGCACTACAACTTCCCCCCGTTCTCGACCGGCGAGGTTCGCCCGGTGCGCGGCACGAGCCGCCGCGAGATCGGCCACGGAAACCTCGCCGAGCGCGCGCTGCAGGGCGTGCTCCCCGACTTCGCGGAGTTCCCGTACACGATCCGCATCGTCTCCGACGTCCTCGAGTCGAACGGCTCGTCGTCGATGGCGTCGGTGTGCGGCGGCTCGCTGGCGCTGTTCGACGCGGGCGTCCCGATCCGCGCCGCCGTCGCCGGTGTCGCGATGGGGCTGATCAAGGAAGGTGAGCGCTACGCGATCCTCACCGACATCCTCGGCACCGAGGACCACCTCGGCGACATGGACTTCAAGGTCGCGGGGACGGAGAACGGGATCACGAGCATCCAGATGGACATCAAGATCCAGGGGCTTTCCCTGGAGCTGATGACCGAGGCGCTCGACCAGGCGAAGCGCGGGCGCATGCACATCCTCGGCGAGATGCAGAAGGCGCTGCCCGCGCCGCGGCCGGAGCTGTCGAAGTACGCGCCGCGCATCGTGACGATGACGATCAACCCGGAGAAGATCGGCGATCTCATCGGCCCGAAGGGAAAGACGATCCGCGGCATCCAGGACGAGACGGGCGCCGAGATCACCGTCGACGACACGGGCACCGTCACCATCGCCGCCGTCGGCGGCGAGGCGATGGAGCGCGCGCGCCAGATGGTGCAGGCGATCACCGCGGAGCCGGAGATCGGCGCGACGTACGAGGGCACGGTCAAGAGCACGACGGCCTTCGGCGCGTTCGTCGAGATCATGCCGGGCACCGAGGGTCTCGTGCACATCTCCGAGCTGCAGCACGGCCGCACGGAGAAGACCGAGGACGTCGTGAAGCGGGGCGACCGGGTGAAGGTCAAGCTCCTCGACCGCGACGAGCGCGGGCGCATCCGCCTCTCGATGAAGGCGCTCGTGCCGCGTCCGGAGGGGATGCCGGAGGAGGCGGAGCGTCCGCGTCGCGAGGGTGGCGACCGCGGGCCGCGCCGCGAAGGCGGCGACCGTGGTCCGCGTGGCGATCGTGGCGATCGCGGTGGTGACCGCGGCGGCCAGCGCGAGGCGAACGGCTCCGAGGGTGGTCGCGAGCGGGAGATGGCGGCCGAGGGCGCGGCCAGCGAGGGCGGCGACGCCGAGGGCGGTGAGGAGGGCGGCAACGGTGGTGGGCGCGAGCGTCGTCCGCCCCGCCGCGGCGGCCGCGGCGGAGGACGGCCGCGGGAGTGAGCACGGCGGTCACCGGTGCGGCGGAGCTCCGCCGCACCGTGCTGCAGAACGGCCTGACCGTACTCTCCGAGCGCGTCTCGGGGGTGCGGTCGGTCGCGTTCGGCGCCTGGGTCCGCGCGGCGTCGATCCACGAGGCGCGTGAGCGCATGGGCGTCTCGCATCTCCTCGAGCACATGGTGTTCAAGGGGACGGAGCGTCGCTCGGCGCACCAGATCGCGCTCTCGCTCGAGCAGCTCGGCGGCTCGCTCGACGCGTACACCGCGCGCGAGCACACGTCGTATCAGGCGCGCGTGCTCGACGAGCACCTCGAGCAGGCGGCGGACGTCATCGCGGATCTCGTCTTCAACCCCGCGCTGCGCGCGGAGGACCTGAAGCTCGAGCGGAAGGTGGTGCTCGAGGAGATCAGCATGGTGGACGACACGCCGGACGATCTCGTCTTCGAGCTGCACAACGAGGCGCTCTGGGGCGGGCACCCGTACGGGTACTCGATCCTCGGCACGCGCGAGAGCGTGTCGAAGCTCGGCGTCCGCGAGCTGAAGGCATTGCACGACCGGGCGTACCATCCCGCGAACATCGTCGTCGCCGCGGCGGGAAACCTCGAGCACGATGCGCTCGTGGACACGCTGCTGCGCACCGGCTGGGGCGACCCGCAGCCGCGCGATGGCGGTCCGCTCGAGACGCTGCAGCCCGTTCCCACCGCGCCGACGAAGCGCCACGTGGAGCGCGAGGGGGCGCAGACGCACATCGTGCTCGGCTCGGCGACGGTGCCGTACGCGGACGCGCGTCGCCATGCGATCGTCCTCGTCGGCGTCATGCTCGGCGGGGGGATGAGCTCGCGCCTCTTCCAGCGCGTGCGCGAGGAGCTCGGGCTCGCCTACTCCGTCTACGGCTTCCAGAGCTTCCACGTCGACACCGGGATGCACGGGGTGTACGTGGGGACCGCGCCGGCGACGGCGACGCAGGCGGTGGAGGCGATCAACGAGGAGCTCGCGCGGGTGGCGCGCGAGGGGCTGCCGGCCGCCGATCTCGTGTCGGCGAAGTCGCAGCTGAAGGGGCAGCTCACGCTGTCCCTCGAGAGTCCCTCGTCGCGGATGTACCGCGCGGCGGGGACGGAGCTGTACGGGGAGCCCTTCCGCACCCTCGACGAGACGCTGGCGCTGATCGAGGAGATCACGCAGGACGACGTCGCGGCGGTCGCCGAGGAGTTCTTCGCGCCTGAACGTCAGACCATTCTCAGTCTCGGGCCCGCCGCCGTCTGAGCGCGGCGCCCGCATTCACTTCACGAATCACCGAACCGGCAATGAAGATCGGCGTTCCGAAGGAGATCAAGACGAACGAGAACCGCGTGGCGCTGGTCCCGGCTGGCGCGGAAGCGCTCGTCGCGGCGGGACACAGCGTCCTCGTCGAGAAGGGAGCGGGTGAGGGGAGCGGCTTCAGCGACGACCTGTACGTCAAGGCGGGCGCGAAGATCGCGCCCGACGCCGCGACCGTGTGGAAGGACTCCGAGATGATCATGAAGGTGAAGGAGCCGATCGAGCGCGAGTGGCCGCACATGAAGCGCGATCAGCTCATCTTCACCTATTTCCACTTCGCGGCGGACGAGAAGCTGACGAAGGCGCACATCGCGAGCGGCGCGACCTGCATCGCGTACGAGACCGTGGAGCTCGCGTCGCGCGAGCTGCCCCTGCTGACGCCGATGTCGGAGGTCGCCGGGCGGATGGCGGTGCAGGAAGGCGCGAAGTACCTCGAGAAGATCTTCGGCGGTCGCGGGGTGCTGCTCGGCGGCGTGCCGGGCGTGCTGCCGGCGAAGGTGGTGATCCTCGGCGGCGGCGTGGTCGGGATCAACGCGGCGAAGATGGCGGCGGGGATGGGCGCGCACGTCGTGATCCTCGATCTCTCGCTCGAGCGGCTGCGCTACCTGAGCGACGTGATGCCGGCGAACGTGCAGCTCCTGCACTCGAACCGGTTCGCGATCCTCGAGCAGATCGTGGACGCGGACCTCGTGGTCGGAGGCGTGCTGGTGCCGGGGGCGAAGGCGCCGAAGCTGATCCGCCGCGAGGATCTGAAGACGATGCGCCAGGGCTCGGTCATCGTGGACGTCGCCGTGGACCAGGGCGGCTGCGTCGAGACGATCAAGCCGACGACGCACGAGAACCCGACGTACGTGATCGACGGCGTGATCCACTACGGCGTCGCGAACATGCCGGGTGCGGTTCCGCGCACGAGCACCTTCGCGCTGACCAACGCGACGCTGCCGTACGCGCTGCAGCTGGCGAACAAGGGGTGGAAGCGGGCGCTGAAGGAGAGCCCGGCGCTGCTCAAGGGGCTGAACATGGTCGCCGGGAAGGTGACGTATCCGGCGGTCGGCGAGGCGTTCGGGATCCCGGTCGAGCCGGCGGCGAAGTTCCTCGACTGATCGCGCGCGGGCATCGCGGCGGGAAGGGCACGGCTCTTGAACCTTCGAGCGCCGTGCCCTCTCTCATTTCAGGCGGTTCGCGTCCAGCGCTGCCGCACATCCTCTGCTACCACAAGATCGAGCGCCGGCTCGAGCTGGGCGTCACCCGGCTCTCACCGCGTCGCTTCGCGCGGCAGATGGAGCGCTTCGCGCGCGACGGGTGGCGCTGCCTAACGCTGGACGAGCTGCTCGCCGCGGCGCGCGGCGAGCGCCGGCCCGGACCGCGTGAGCTGGCGATCACCTTCGACGACGCGTACCGGGGGCTGCGCGAGCACGCGTTCCCGGTGCTCGAGGCGCTCGGGTTCGCGGCGACCTGCTTCGTGATCACGGAGTACGCTGGACGGCTGAACCGGTGGGACGTCGCCTACGGCGGACGGCGCTTCGCCCATCTCGCGTGGCGCGACATACGCCGCTGGCAGGGGCGCGGGATCACCTTCGCCTCGCACACCGCGTCGCATCCGCGGCTCACCTGGCTCACGGCGAGCGAGGTCCGTCGCGAGCTGGCAGCGTCGCGCGCCGAGATGCGCGCCGCGCTCGGCGGCGAACCGCGCGCGGTGAGCTATCCCTTCGGGGCGGCGACCGGTCGCGAGCGCGCGCTCGCGCTGGAGGAAGGCTACGAGGCGGGCTTCGCGCTCGCGGGACGGTGGACCGGCGACCCGATGTCGATCACGCGGCTGCCGGTCTATCCGTGGGCGCTGCCGCGCCCGGGGATCGGCGCGCTCGCGTCGGTGGAGCGACTCGGCGCGGTGGCGGCCAACCGCTGCGCAGTGGGGACCTCGCTCTGGAAGGCGTGGCGCGAGCGTCCGGACGCTCCGCCGGCGATCGGGATCGAGGCGCTCGCGGGGGACTGAGCCGACCGATGGCCGCCGTAGCCAGGCGATGCTGACGCTGCAGGCGCTCGCCAACTGGGAAGCCGCCGTGCTGGCGAGCCTGAACGGGGCCACGGGCACCGTGGAGGAGCGCGACGCCCAGATCACGCGCTCCGGGCTGTACGCCGAGTATCCGGCGATCTTCGGCACGTACAACGAGATCGCCCGTCACGCCGACGATCCGGCCGCGGCGCTCGAGGCGCTCAAGCGAGCGGTGTTCATCGCCTGGTACGGCTTCACCGAGCCGCCCGTGCAGTCGGGAATCGCCGAGCTTCCGGAGAGCGCGATACGCGCCTGCCTGGAGGAGCTGGATCGTTCGATCCGGGCCGAGCGTGCGGACGAGGAGCTGCGATGGATGCTCGCATGGTACCACGCCTCGTTCGGCTACGTGTTCGAGCACTTCGGGCCGGTCCGCGAGCTCGACGACTTCATCGCGAAGGTTCCGGCGAGCGAGGCCCTGGCACACCGGGAGGAGCGCGATCGCTTCACCGGGCGTGGACAGCTCGGCGTCTACTGGACGGCGGTGCTGCGCTGAGCGCGCGGGCCTACAGGACCGGCCAGCAACGCACTAGCTTTTCTTCGATCGTACGTTCGGGCCGCGCCGTTTCGTCGACGCGCGCCAGTCGTCGTTGATCGTTCGATGGGGCGTAGGTCAATTGGCAGACCGCCTGACTGTTAATCAGGAAGTTGCAGGTTCGAGTCCTGCCGCCCCAGCTTGCCGTCTCCCGAGGTGACGCCCTGCTCGACCTGACGACCGTCGCGATCGTGCTCGACCCTGAGTTCGGGTCGCGCCTCTTCGCCGTCGCCGAGGCGCACCCGGTGTGGATCGTCGATTCGCCCGTCAACCGGCCGGCGATCGAGGGAGTATGGGCCCAGCGTCGCCAGGACCGCGTGGCGCGCGAGGTGAACGTCTTTCGCGCGATCGACGGACTCTCGCCGGCGGACCACGTGAGCGCGCTGCTTCGCTCGATCGACTCGGCGCATGGGAAGGGCGTCCAGCACCCTCCGTATCGCGCGTTGATGGTCGAGGGCGCGTCGGCCGACGACGCGCTGAGCTCCGCGCTCCGCTCGCGGGGGATGAGCGTGACGCGGACGACGGCCACCGGCTTCCGCGCGACCTTCGACGCGGCGTAGCGCGCGGCCGCTCTCGGGGACCGAGGTTGGCACCCCTCCTGCGATCTCATCAGCCCTCACCATCATCGGGGGCGACCAATGGCAGAGCGAGAGAACGAGAACGGATTCGGCACCGGCTCGCGCGACAGGTACCGCGACAACGACGACGTCCGCGATCCGATCGAGGGCGACGCGCGCAACGAGTCGAAGCCCGATACGCGCAACGAGGCACGGGGCGACGCGCGCGAGAACGTCGGAAACCACTCGCGCGGCACCGACGCCGCGCCGACCGGACCGGAGGGGAACGACCGCACGAAGCATCGCGGGGCGAACCGTCCGCGCGACTGAGCCCGCCTCGCCGGCGCGTAACGGAACGGCTACGGACGGGGCGCTCCGTTGACAGCCCGTCCCGGTTCATCTAGCATCCGGAAGGCGCCGCGCACCGAGCGGCGCCTTCCGCGCATCCGAGAACACATGCTCCGCAACCTCAATAACGCCACGCTCCGCACGAACGAGTGCCGCCGCTCGATGACCGGCCGCTCGATTCTCGTGCTGCGCGCTGGACCTGGTTGACGTGGGCTCACGATGTCACTCGCCGCCCTCGCGTTCAACCGGAAACGCGAGGGCGGTTTTCTTTTCGCACGGTCGTTCCGAGCACGCCGCCGGGAGCGGGCTCGAGGAGGGAACGTGATGCGGAAACATTTTCTGTTGGTGAGCGACTTCGATCAGACGCTGAGCTTCAACGACTCTGGCGTCGTGCTGAGCGAGATGCTCGGCATCGGCGGATTCCTCGACCGCGTGCACGCGCTGTCGCGGCTCAACCTCGTGCAGTCGGGCGCGGAGCTGGCGTACCTGCTCCGCCACGACGCCGACTTTCGCCGCGTACGCGCGGCCGATCTCGTCGAGGCGGGACGGCGGATCCGTCTCAAGCGGAACATCCCGCTGCTCGTCGAGATGCTGCGCGAGGGGATCGACGGATACAGCTTCGACTTCTGGGTCGTCTCCGCGGCACCGGAGGAAGTGGTGCACTCCGCGCTGAGTGGGCTGGTCAGTCCCGACCGCATCGTCGCGACGCGGTTCGGATGGGACGAGCAGAGCGGGGAGGTGTCGTCGATCGTGCGCGTGCCCGCGGGCTATGGCAAGGTCGCGGCGGTGGACGAGCTGCGCTTCCGGCAGGGCGTCCCGCGCGAGCGCGTCGTCTACGTCGGGGACGGAAGCTCGGACATCCATGTGATGCTGCACGTCAACCGCGGCGACGGGCTGACGATCGCGGCGTCGGAGGCGCGCCACATCGCGCAGATCGCGCGGCGCACGGTGATCAGCGACGACGCGCTGAGCGTCCTCGTGCCGGTGCTCGAGGAGATCGGCGGCTACGAGCCGAGCGAGATCCGCGCGCTCTTCGAGCGGCGGGGGCTGCTCATCCAGGAGTGGGATCGCGTGCGCACGGACTGGCTGACGATCCGCGACGGGAGCGCCTCGGTGAGCGGGGAGTACCCGCGCATCGCGGCAGTGCGATGAGCATGCCGATGGATTCGGTCGATCTGCTTCGCTGGCTCGGCTTCTTCGCCGGCGCGCTCACGGTGGGCTCGTTCTTCCCGCAGGTCCTTCGCACCTGGCGCACGCGCCAGACGCGGGATCTGTCGCTGGCGATGTTCACTCTTCTCGTGACGTCGGGCGCGCTCTGGGCGCTGTACGGCCTGATCCGCCGCGACTGGCCCGTCGTGATCACGAACGCGGGGATGGTCGCGCTGAACGGAGCGCTGGTGGTGGCGAAGCTGCGGTATCGCTAGACGCCGGCTGGAGGCTGGAAGCAGGAGGCTGAAAGCTGAAAGCCTCCTGCCTCCAGCGTCCTGCCTTCCGCCCGCTGTCAGACGAAGTAGCGCGCCGCTACCGGGAGCAGCGACGGATGCTGGATCAGCGCCTGGGCGAACACCCTGCCTAACGTCCGCTTCTCCGGGTCGATCCCGTTCACCGTGCGGGCGAG
>DASVXU010000206.1:0-18371 GCA_036392515.1 Gemmatimonadaceae bacterium
GAGGGGCGGGAAGTACGGCGTGCCGACGAGCGCGGCGAGGAGGGCGAGGTTGCCGCCGACGAGGCGTCCCGCGGCGACGCCCGGGCGCACGACGCGCGGCGCCGGGATCGCGCCGCAGGGGTCGACCCCGCGGACGACGGCGCGCTCGAGCGAGTCGCGCGAGAAGGCGGTGAGCGCGCCGCGCGCCGTCGGCCCGTGGTAGCTGGCGATCCCGCTCCGCGTCGCCAGCGCGGCGTGGAGCGCGGTGATGTCGGAGAAGCCGATGAGCGCCTTCGGCCGGCGGGAGAGCACGCTCCAGTCGAGCGCGTCGAGGAGGCGCATCGCGCCGTAGCCGCCGCGCGCGCACCAGACCGCGTCGACCTCGGGATCGCGGAGGGCGCGGTCGAGATCGGCGCGTCGCTCGTCGTCGCTGCCGGCGAAATATCCGCGCCGCGCCAGCACGTTAGGCGCGACCACCGCCTCCCATCCCATCGACTCGACGTTCGCGATCGCACGCTCGAGATCCGACGGCCCGCGCAGCGGGCCCGCCGGCGACACGAGCGCGACGCGCGCGCCCGGCGCGAGGAGCGGGGGTCGGCGCAGCGCCGTGCGTGGATGTGTCCTGCGTGCGGTCGCGGTCATGTCGGAGTGCGCAACGTATGAGCCGTGACGGAGACGGTCAACGGCGCGCGAACATGGTACATGGCACCTGCCTTGCGACGTCGAGACGTCCCAACGGCGCGCGACGCAACGACGATTGTTGTACGCGGGCGCACGCCGGAGTCATCCTTACGCAGCATGGAGGAACGGACCATGGCGGATCAGGACAGGAACCAGGGATCGCAGGGCGGGGGTATGAGCGGCTCGTCCGGTAGCGGCTCGTCGGGCTCGCGTGGCGCATCGGGCGGGTCTTCCGGCGGATCGGGTGGCTACGGCGGCTCGTCCGGCAGCAGCGGCTCGTCCGGATCCCAGGGTGGCTCGTCAGGCAGCCGCTCCGATCGTGGAAACCAGGGTGACGAAGGTATCGGCAGCTCCGCGACCCGCGGCGGCTCGTCCGGGATGAGCGGCTCGTCCGGGATGAGCGGCTCCTCCGGGATGAGCGGCTCGTCGTCCTCGCGCAGTGGCTCGAGCAGCGGCTCGAGCGGCGGCAGCGAGGGCATCGGCGACGAGAGCGATCGCGACATCGAGGGCTTCAGCGGCTCCAGCGGATCGGGCGGCTCCGGTGGCTCCGGTGGCTCCGGTGGATCGCGCGGCGGCTCGAGCGGCGGCTCGAGCGGCGGCAGCTCCTCGGGCGGCCAGCAGGGCGGCGGTGGTGGCTCCTCGGGTGGCAGTGGTGGAAGCCGCGGCGGGAGCGGTGGCAGCGGTGGCAGCGGCGGCGGGATGGGCGGCTCGGGTGGCTCGAGCGGTGGATCGTCGGGTGGTTCGGGTGGTTCGGGTGGACGCTCGGGTGGTTCGTCGGGCGGCTCGGGCTCGTCGGGTGGCGGCGGCGGCAATCGCTGATCGCTGATCCACCACGAGGGCGCTCCGGCCGCGGCTGGGGCGCCCTCGTCGCATTCGCGACCCCCGCTCCGCCGCGCGAGCGCTGGACGAACCTCGCCCTCGCCCCGAGATTTGCCGCGTGCATTCCCCTTCCCCAGCGCGCGGCCGGCGTCCGCCCCGCCTTCCCCTCGCCGCGCAGGTTCTCCTCGGACTCATCCTCGGCTTCGCGGTCGGCCTCGCCCTCCCGGCGTTAGGCAGCGGCGCGTCGCGCGCCGTCCTCGCCGTCGCCGAGCCGATCGGAGCACTCTTCGTCAACGCGATCCGGATGACGGTGATTCCGCTCGTCGTGGCGAGCCTGGTCGTCGCGGTGGCGACGGCGCCGGATCCGCGCGTGGTCGGCGCGATCGGGGCGCGCTCGCTCATCGCCTTCGTCGCGATCGTCGTCGCGGGCGCGGTCTTCGGCGCCTTCATCGCCCCCGCGCTCTTCGCGCTCTCGCCCCTTCCGGCGGACGCCTCCGCCGCGCTGCGCGCCGCGCCTGGCGCCGCGCCGGCGGCCGCGGCTGCCGCGATGCCATCGGTCGGACAGTGGATCGTGGATCTCGTGCCCGCGAACCCGTTCCGCGCCGCGAGCGACGGGGCGATGCTCCCCCTCATCGTCTTCGCCCTCGCCCTCGGCTTCGCCCTGCCGCGCATCTCGCGCGAGCGCGGCGAGCCGGTGGTCCGCTTCTTCGAGGGGATCACCGACGCGATGATCCTCCTCGTCCGCTGGGTGCTCGCCTTCGCGCCGTTAGGCGTGTTCGCCCTCGCGGTGCCCCTGGCGATGCGTGCCGGCGGTTCGGCGGCCGGCGCCCTGGTGTCCTACGTCGTCGTGTCCATCGTGCTGACCGCGGGGTTCGCGCTCGTCGTGCTCTATCCGCTCGCGTCGATCGGCGGACGCACCTCGCTCGCGCGCTTCACCCGCGCCTGCCTCCCCCCGCAGGCGGTCGCTTTCGGCTCACGCTCGTCGATGGCCGCGCTCCCCGCGATGATCGAGTCGGCGCGCGACCGGCTGGCCCTCGGTGCCACGATCACCGGCTTCTTCCTTCCCCTCTCCACCGCGACCTTCCGCGCGGGGAGCGCCGTCCAGCAGACGGTCGCCGTGGTCTTCGCCGCGCACCTCTTCGGCGTGCAGCTCGACGTGGCGCGGCTCGCGACCATCGCGATCACCGTCGCGCTCACGACCTTCGGGATCCCGGCGATCCCGGGCGGCTCGATCCTCGTGCTCGCGCCGGTCCTCGTCGCCGCGCGCGTTCCTCCCGAGGCGATCGGCGTGCTCCTCGCCGTGGACACGATCCCCGACATGTTCCGCACGACGGTGAACGTCACGGGACACATGTCCGTCGCCACGCTCCTCGAACGGCGAGAGGTGAGGAGCGAGACGACGGCGGGCGATGGGTGAGGTGTGTGGGTCAGTGGGGAGTGAGGCGTGAACCTGCCGGCTTCGGCGATGTGGGCGCTGCCGTGGATCGCGGCGCCGGTCGTCACTGCGATGCGCCTCACGCGATCGCGCTCCCTCGACGAAGCCTCGCCGGTCGCGCCTGACGACGCACCGTTCCTCACGGTGATCGTGCCGGCGCGCGACGAGGAGGAGAACGTCGAGCGCTGCCTGCGCTCGATCCTCGCGTCGAGCTATCCGCGATTCGAGGTCGTGCTCGTCGACGACCACTCGCGCGACGCCACCCGCGCGATCGCCGAACGCATCGCGCGAGAGGATGCGAGGCTGCGAGTGGTGAGCGCGCCCGACCTGCCTGGCGGCTGGTTCGGGAAGCCGTGGGCCTGCAGCGTCGGCGCGCGCGAGGCGCGAGGGGAGATCCTCTGCTTCATGGACGCCGACACGACGCAGTCCCCCGATCTGCTCCCGCGCATGGTCAACACGATGCTCGCGCGCGACGCGGGAATGCTCACCGTCGCCGGCGCGCAGGAGATGCACACCTTCTGGGAGACGCTGCTGCAGCCGCAGGTGTTCAGCATGCTGCTCATGCGCTACGGGGGCACGGAGTCGGTGAACGCGTCGCGCCACGAGTGGGACAAGATCGCGAACGGCCAGTGCATCGCCGTCCGGCGCGCGGCGTACGACGCGATCGGCGGACACGCCGCGGTGCGCGACAAGGTGGCGGAGGACCTCATGATCGCGCAGCGTCTCTTCCGCGCCGGCGTGCGCACGGTGCTCGTGCTCGGGATCGCGCAGCTCTCGACGCGGATGTACTCCTCGCTCGGCGCGCTGGTGCGGGGCTGGCGGAAGAACGTCTACGCCGGAGGTATCGACGCGCTTCCCCGCCTGGCGATCGCCCGCGCGATCTTTCCCTTCGGGCTGCTCGTCTTCCCGGTGGCCGAGCTCGCGCCGATCGCGACGCTGCTCGCCGCGTTCGCGCTTCGGGGCGCCGTCGGTGCGACGGCGCTGGCCTGGGCATGGATCGCGACCGCCGCGCTGCTCGTCTGGTGGCTCGCGGTCTACCTGCGCGCCCGCCGGTCCCCCGTATGGGCCGCGCTCTTCCCGTTGGGCGCCGTCGTCCTGCTCTGGATCATCCTCGGCGCGATCGCGCGCGGGAGGAGCGTGGCGTGGAAGGGGCGAAGCTACCGCTCGGGGTGAGAGCGCCCGACGCTAGCCGAGCATTCGATAGCCCGGAATCGTGAGGAACTCGGTGAACGACTCGTCGAGCACGAGCCCGTCGAGCAGCTCCGCCGCCTCCGCGAGTCGCGACTCGCCGCCCGCGCGCTCCTTCTCGAGCGACGCGAGCACCTCGTCCCGCATCGCGCGATAGCGATCCGCGGAGAGCCGCGTACCATCGGCGAGCGCGGCGGCGCGCTGCACCCACTGCCAGAGCTGCGAGCGCGAGATCTCCGCGGTGGCGGCGTCCTCCATCAGGTTGTGGATCGCGACCGCGCCCGAGCCGCGCAGCCAGGCGTCGAGGTACTGCAGCGCGACGTCGATGTTGGCGCGCACTCCCGACTCGGTCGTCGAGCCGCCGGGGACTTCGAAGTCCACGAGCTGCGCGCTCGACACCTTCACCTCCTCGCGCATCCGCTCCTTCTGGTTGCGGCGGTCGCCGAGCACCTCGTCGAACACCGCGCGCGCGACGGGGACGAGGTCCGGGTGCGCGACCCACGTCCCGTCGAAGCCGTCGCGCGACTCCCGCAGCTTGTCCTCGCGCACCTTCGCGAGCGCGGTCTCGTTCACCGCCGCGTCGCGCCGGCTGGGGATGAACGCCGCCATCCCGCCGATCGCGTGCGCCCCGCGCCGGTGGCAGGTGCGCACGAGCAGCTCCGTGTACGCGCGCATGAAGGGCACCGTCATCGTGAGCTGCGCGCGGTCGGGGAAGATCGGACCGGCGCGCCCGAACTTCTTGATCGCGCTGAACAGATAGTCCCACCGCCCCGCGTTGAGCCCCGCCGCGTGCTCGCGCAGCTCGTACAGGATCTCCTCCATCTCGAACGCGGCGAGGATCGTCTCGACGAGCACCGTCGCGCGGATCGTCCCGCGCGGGATGCCGAGCGTCTCCTGCGCGAACATGAAGACGTCGTTCCAGAGCCGCGCCTCGCGATGGCTCTCCATCTTCGGGAGATAGAAGTACGGTCCCGAGCCGCGCGCCATGAGCTCGCGCGCGTTGTGGAAGAAGTAGAGCCCGAAGTCGAAGAGGCTCGCCGACACGGGAATCCCGTCCACGAGCACGTGCTTCTCGACGAGGTGCCAGCCGCGCGGACGGACGACCAGCGTCGCCGTGCGCTCGTTCAACGCGTAGCGCTTCCCCTCGGGGCTGGTGAAGTCGATCGCGCGCCGCACCGCGTCGATGCAGTTCGCCTGCCCCGTGACGACGTTCTCCCACGTCGGCGAGAGCGCGTCCTCGAAGTCGGCCATGAAGACCTTCGCGCCCGAGTTCAGCGCGTTGATCATCATCTTCCGCTCGACCGGGCCGGTGATCTCGACGCGCCGGTCGTCGAGATCGGCGGGCGCCGGCGCGACGCGCCACTCGCCCTCGCGCACGCGCTTCGTCTCGGCGAGGAAGTCGGGGCGCACGCCGCCGTCGAGCAGCTCCCGGCGGGCGATCCGCGCGCGCAGCAGCTCCTCGCGCGTCGGCTCGAAGCGTCGGTGGAGGGCGGTGACGAAGTCGAGCGCTTCGGGAGTGAGGACGCGCCGCTGCGCCTCACCCGCGTCGTTGGTGACGACGAGCTGACCGGTTGCGTGTCGTGTCATGCCCGGAAAGGTATACCCGCGGGCGCGGAAGCGCCGTTATGACTCCCCCTGCGTCGGCGCGGTAACCGTCCGCGCACCCCGCCGTCGCACCGTGCGGCGTGCTCACCATGCGCTCCGCCGCCGCCCTCCTCGCTGCCCCACCCGGACTCGACGCGCTGCACGCGATCGCCAGCGCCGCGGGCTGCGACGGGCCCTCTGCCCCTCTCGCCGCCGACGCGCGCCATGCGCTCGGCCTCCCCGACGACCTGCTCGACGCGCGTGTCTGTCCGGGGCCCGGCGCCCTCCGCGCGCTCCTGCTGCGCGCGCCGCGCGGCACTCCGCCCCGCGAGACCACCGCGCGCGTGGCGACGAAGCTCGCCGCGCGCACCCCGCAGCTCCTCTGGCTCGCGATCGCCGAGGACGACGCCGCCGCCGAGCGCGTGATCGCCTGCTGGTCGAACCATCGCTCCCCGCCGCGCGTTGCCGCGCTCTCCATCACCCGCGAGCATCTCGTGGACAGCGACGCCGAAGCGCTCTGCGCGATCGCCGCCGCGAGCGGACCCGACGACCTCCTCACCCACGCGCGCTGGCTCGAGGTGCTCGGCCGCGACGCGCTCAGCCGGCGCTTCTACCGCGAGCTCGAGGCGAGCGTCGGCGCGCTCGCGGCCTCCCTCCCGCGCGCGGTGCCCTCCGACGACCGCCGCACCCTCGCGCTCCACGCGACCTCGCGCCTCCTCTTCCTCGCCTTCCTCGAGGCGAAGGGGTGGCTCGACGACGACCGCGCCTTTCTCGCCCGCGTCCACGCCGACACGATGCTCCGCGGCGGTTCGGTGCATCGCCGCATGCTCGATCCCCTCTTCTTCGGCACGCTGAACACCCGCGCCGCGGCGCGTGCTCCCGCGGCGCGCGCTTTGGGGCGCGTCCCGTACCTCAACGGTGGGCTCTTCACTCGCACGCCCCTCGAGAAGCGCTGGCGGCACGCCCGCTTCGGCGACGGCGCCCTCGCCGCGCTCTTCGACGGCGTCCTCGCACGCTACCGCCTGACGGCGCGCGAGGACCGCGCCACCTGGTCCGACGCCGCCGTCGACCCGGAGATGCTCGGCCGCGCCTTCGAGACGTTGATGGCGTCGCGCGAGCGGCGGAACAGCGGCGCGTTCTACACTCCGCAGCCCCTCGTCGCCGACGTCGCCACGGAGGGGCTGGTCGCCGTGCTCGCGCGGAGCGGGGTCTCGGACGCCGACGCGCGCGGCATCCTCGCCGGTGACGCGCCCGTCGGCGCGCGCGGGGCGGAGCTGTCGTCCCGACTGCGCGGCATGCGCGTGCTCGATCCCGCGTGCGGCTCCGGCGCGTTCCTCGTCCACGCGCTCGAGCGCATCTCCGACCTCCTGCGCCGCTGCGGCGACGCGCGCGACGTCGGCGCGATCCGCCGCGAGGTGCTCGCACGCTCGATCTTCGGCGTCGACGCCAGCGCGACCGCGGTCTGGCTCTGCGAGCTGCGCCTCTGGCTCTCGACCGTCATCGAGACCGAGGTCGCACCGGGCGAGCGCGTGCCCACGCTCCCGAACCTCGACCACAACATCCGCGTCGGCGACTCGCTCGCTGGCGAGGGATTCCGCGCCGCTCACGGCTCGCCGTGCGGGGACCGCGCGGTGACCGTCCTGCGCTCCCGCTATGCACGCGCGACCGGAGCGCGCAAGCAATCGCTCGCCCGCGCCCTCGACCGCGCCGAGCGCGCGGCTGCTGTGGCGGCCCTCGAGCGCGAGATCGCCGCGACGAGCCATCGCCGGCGCGAGCTGCTGCTCGCGCGCCGGCAGCGCGACCTCTTCGGCGAGCGTCGCCGCTCCGGTGCCGATCCGGAGCGTATGATTCTCCGCGCGCGACTGCGGGACTCGCGCGCCGCGCTGCGTGCGCTCGGCGACGGCGGCGCGCTCCCCTTCTCCTATCCCGCCTGCTTCGCCGACGTGCATGCCGCCGGCGGCTTCGACCTCATCGTCGGCAATCCGCCGTGGGTGCGGCTGCACAACATCCCGCCACGCGCGCGCGAGCGGCTGCGCGAGCGCTTCCGCGTCTTCCGGCTCGCGGCCTGGGAGCGCGGCGCCTCCGACGCCGCCGCCGGCCGCGGATTCGCGGCCCAGGTCGATCTCGCGGCGCTCTTCGTCGAGCGGTCCGTCGATCTGCTCGCGCCGTCGGGATCGCTCGCGCTGCTCCTTCCCGCGAAGCTCTGGCGCTCTCTCGCCGGCGGCGGCGTGCGGCGCCTCCTCGCCGAGCGCTGTCCTGTCGCGCACGTCGAGGATCTCTGCGAGTCCACTCCGTCCTTCGACGCGGCGGTCTATCCGTCTCTCGTGGTCGCCGGCGCCGCCGATCCCTCTCCCACGCTCGGCTGCGTCCTGCGGCGTCGCGATGCCTCGCTGCGCTGGACGATCGCGCGCGACTCGCTTCCACTCGACGAATCGCCAGGCAGCCCCTGGATCTTCGCGCCACCCGAGGTGCGCCGCGCGTTCGACCGCCTGCGCCGCGACGCCGACCCTCTCGTCGCGAGCGTCGCCGGCCGACCGATGCTCGGCGTGAAGTGCGGGCTCAACGAGGCCTTTGTCGTCGCGGGCGACGCGTCCGTCGAGCGCGAGCTGCTCCGTCCGCTCGTCCGTGGCGAGACGCTCACCGCGTGGCGCGTCGCACCGAGCGAGCGAATCGTCTGGACCCATGGGCCGGACGGCACCCCGCTCGCCGCGCTCCCACCTGACGCAGCCCGGCATCTCTCCACGCACCGCCGAGCGCTCGAGCGCCGCAGCGACCTGCGCGCCGGCGCGCGGTGGTGGTCGCTCTTCCGCGTCGAGAGCGCGCGGCACGATCTGCCGCGCGTCGTCTGGGCCGACGTGGGACGCTCGCCGCGCCCCGCCTGCTTCCTTCCCGGCGACGCGACCGTCGCGCTCAACAGCTGCTACGTCGCCCGCCTGCCGACGGTCGAGGACGCATTCGCATTCACCGCGCTCCTCGCTTCGCCGCTCCTCGCCGCGTGGCTCGCCCTCGTCGCCGAGCCGGCGCGCGGCGGCTACCACCGCTACCTCGGCTGGACGATGGCCATCGCGCCGGTTCCGCACGACTGGCGCCGCGCCCGCGAGATCCTCGCGCCGTTAGGCGCGCGCGGCCACGCCGGCGACCCGCCGGCGGCGGCCGAGCTTCTCGACGCCGCGCTGGCCGCGTATCGCGTCCGTCGCGCCGACCTCGAGCCGCTCGTCACCTGGGCGCACCGGTGAGCATGCCGGAGTGGACCGCGGTGCCGCTCGACGCGGTGCGCGCGATCTTCGCCGCGCGGCTCCTTCCGGCCGACGACGCTCCGGCGCACCTCGGGAGCGTCACGCTCTGGCCGCACCAGCGCGACGCCGTGTCCCGGCTCCGCGCGGCGATAGCGGAGTTCCGCGGCGCTCTCCTCGCCGACGACGTCGGGCTGGGCAAGACCTTCGTCGCGCTCGCGGTCGCCTCGCGCTACGCGCGCCCTCTCGTCGTCGCTCCCGCCGCGCTGCGCGCGGTGTGGCGCGACGCGAGCGCGCGCGCCGCTGTCGAGGTCACCGTGATCTCGATGGAGCAGCTCAGCCGCGGCCCGGTCGCGGCGCCGGACGCCGACTTCGTCATCGTCGACGAGGCGCACCACGCGCGCAACCCGGCGACGAAGCGGCATGCCGCGCTCGCGCGCCTTGTTGCCGGCGCGGACACGCTCCTGCTCTCCGCGACGCCGGTGCACAACTCGCGCGACGATCTCGCGGCGCTGCTCGCCCTCTTCCTCGGCGCCCGCGCCCGCGCGCTCGACGGCGGCGCACTCGCCCGCTGCGTCGTGCGACGCTCGCGATCGAACCTCGAGCGCGGCCCCATCCTCCCGCGGGTGGACGGTCCTCACTCGATTCTCGTCGACGGCGGGGACGACGGCCTCGCCGAGTCGATCCTCGCGCTGCCGCCTCCGCTTCCCGCGGCCGACGGCGGCTCGGCGGATGCGCTCGTGCTCGTGACGATGATCCGCCAGTGGAGCTCGAGCGTCGCCGCGCTGCGCGGCGGCATCCGTCGGCGGCTCGCCGTCGCGCACGCCCTCGACGAATCGCTCGCCGCGGGACGGCATCCCACCCGTCGCGAGCTCGCCGCGTGGACGCTGGGCGACGACGCGCAGCAGCTCGCGCTCCCCGAGCTCCTCGCGCCCCCGCGGCGCGACGATCAACGGTCGCTGAGCGCGCTGCGCGAGACCGTGGCTCGCCACCGCCGCGCCCTGGAGGAGCTCGTGCGTCGGATCGGCGCGCACACCGAGGTCGATGGACGCAGGGCTCGCGCACTGCTCGACGCATGGCGCGCGCACCCGGGCGAGCGATTGCTCGCCTTCAGCCAGTTCGCCGCGACGGTGGACGCCTACTGGCGCGAGTTGAGGGGAGTGCCGCGTGTCTGCGCGCTCACCGCCGCGGGGGGACGCATCGCCGGTGGCGCGGTGGGTCGCGCGGAGGTGCTCGCGTCGTTCGCGCCTCGTGCGGCGGCCATCCCGGCACAGCGGCGCATCGACGCGCTCGTCGCCACCGACCTCGCGAGCGAAGGGCTCGACCTCCAGTCCGCGTCGGTGCTCGCGCACCTCGACCTTCCCTGGACCGCCGCGCGACTCGAGCAGCGGCTCGGCCGCGTCAGGCGGCCCGGTGCCGCGTCGCCGGTGATCCATCTATACGCGATCGAGCCCCCCGCGCGCGCCGCGGCGTTGATCGCGATCCGCGAGCGGCTGGCCGCGAAGCTCGCGGCCGCGCGCCTCACGCTCGGCGACGTCATGCCCGATCTGGGAATCGCCGTGCCGCCTGACGCGGGCGCCGGTCCGGCGCTCACCGAGTCGGTACGCGCTCGGCTCGCGCGCTGGCGAAGGGCTTCGCGCGACGAGGTGGTTCAGGAATCGGCGCAGGTCATGGTCGCTGGCTCTCCCGTGGCGGCCGGACAGGCCGGCTGGATCGCGCTGCTCGCGGACGGCGAGCACGCCTTCCTCGCCGCCTCGATCGGCGGCCGAACCGGCGACGAGCTCGCCATCCTCGATGCCGCGCTGGCGCTCCTCGGCGAGGAGATCGTCCCCGACCGCGCGGCCGTCGAGGCCACCCTCGCGGCCGTGCTCGACTGGCGCGACGCGCAACACGGTGCTCGCCTCGCCGGCGCCGCGGAGGTGGGCGCGTGGGAGGCGCGTCGCCGCACGCTCGCCGACGTCGCCGGCGTCGCTCACGCGCCCCGCTCCCGCCGCGCCGAGACGGCGGTCGCGCTCCATCGCGCCCGCGCCGTCGCGACCGGCGCGCTCGGCCTCGCCGAAGAGCGCCGGCTCGCGGCGCTCCGCGCATCCTCAACGCCGTCGAGCGCTATCTGGCTCGATGCTGTCGCTCGGCTGGTCGATCGGCGACCGCGCGAGGAGCGTTGGCGCGCGCCGGAGCGTCCGCGACTGATCGCCCTCATCGTCCTCGCCGAGCGCTGATCGTGGCTCGCGGCGCCATTGCTCGACCCTTCGATCGGGGATAGGGTCAACGAATTCCTGACCCCGTTCAAACCTTCGAGGCGGTCGTGGCATCTGATCCCGTGAACGCAGGATCACACGACCGAATGGCGACCCTGGCTCTCCTCCACACCACCACGGCCACTCAGACCAAGCCCGACTCCGACGCCGCCCTCGCGGCGGCTGGCGATCGGGTGGCGTTCGAGAGACTGTACCGGGCGAACGCGGGTCGCGTATTCGCGATCTGCGTCCGGATGGCGGGAGACCGGACCGCGGCCGAAGAGCTCACGCAGGATGTCTTCGTCCGCGCCTGGCAGAAGCTGGCGCAGTTCCGTGGCGAGGCCAGCTTCTCGACCTGGCTCCATCGGCTTGCGGTGAACGTCGTGCTCAACGCGCGGAAGCAGCAGGGCCGCCACCGCTCGCGGCACGACGAGGTGGACGAGGAGAGCGAGAGCCTCGCGCAGCCCGCGGCATCGGTGCCCGGGATGCGCCTGGATCTCGAGGCAGCGATCGCCACGCTGCCGGCCGGAGCGCGGAAGGTCTTCGTGCTCCACGATGTCGAAGGCTACACACACGAAGAGATCGCCGAGATGACCGGCGTGACCACGGGAGCGACGAAGTCACAGTTGCACCGCGCCCGGATGCTGTTGCGGGAGGCACTGAACCGATGACCACCAATTCGATGACCCACGAGCAGTTCGAGGCGCTGCTCCCCGCCTTCATGGAGGGTGAGCTGCGGGGTGACGAGCGCGATGCGTTCGACGCGCATGCCGCGGACTGCGCGGAGTGCGGTCCGCTCGTGCGCGACCTCGAGCAGATCGTCGCCCGCGCGGCGACGCTCGGCCCCATCGAGCCGCCGGCGAGCGTGTGGAGCGGCATCGAGTCGCGCCTCGGCGCGACCGTCGTTCCGCTGGCCTCGCGTCGGCGCTTCGCTCCCGTCGTGCGCAACCTCGCCGCGGCCGCGGTGCTCGTCGCGGTGACGGCGGGGATCACCTGGAAGCTGGCCCGCAACGGCCAGAGCCCGAACGTCGTCTCGCCCTCGTCGGTCGCGACGGTGCCGGCGCCGGCCACCGGATCGGCGACGCGGCAGGTCGCGAACGCCGACGCCAGCGGCTCGACGCCGCAGCCCGGCTCGGGGGGGCCGATCATCAGCCAGCCCCCGCAGTTCGCGACGTCGGGCGGCACGCGCGGCGATGACGGAGCCGCGGCGCCGCGTACGACGCGCGTTCCCTCGGCCGGTGCGCAGCTCGTCGCCGACGGACGCCTCGCCGCCGAGGACAAGATCTACGATCGCGAGATCACCCGCCTGCGCACCGTGCTGCGGCAGCGCCGGGGCGATCTCGACCCCCGCACCGTGATGGCGATCGAGAAGAGCCTCGCCGTGATCGACACGGCGATCGCGCAGGCTCGCTCGGCGCTCGCCGCGGATCCCGCGAGCCGGTTCCTCACGGACCGGCTCACCAATGCACTCGACAAGAAGGTGGAGCTGCTGCGCACCGCCGCGCTGCTCCCCGCACGATCCTAGAGGACAGACCGATGACCAACGCAAGAAGCTTCATCACGATCGCCGTGCTGGGAGTGTCGGGGGCCGCGCTCGCGGCCCCGGCGAAGGCGCAGGACGAGATGCCCGACCGCGTGACGTCGAAGATCGACACCACCGTCACCATCTCGCGCGACGGCACCGTGGATCTGCAGCTCGTCTCGGGGGAGATCGTCGTCTCCGCGGGGAGCGGCAATCAGGTTCGTGTGAAGGCGTGGAGCGAGCGCGGGCGCCTCGAGTTCTCCGCCTCTCCCTCGCGCGTCTCGCTCGACGTGCACTCCGACCGCGGCCGCATGGGCGACACGCGCTACGAGGTCACCGTGCCCACCGGCGTCCGGCTCCAGCTGAAGAGCGTCTCGGGCGACATCACCGCGCACGGCGTCGGTGGCGAGCTCGAAGCGGGCGCGGTGAGCGGCGACGTCGACGTCAGCGACGCGAAGGGACGCGTCGAGGTCGAGAGCGTGTCGGGCGACATCACCGCCGCGCGCCTCTCCGGCGACGTGCGCGTCAACGCGGTGAGCGGCGACGTGACCCTCACCGACGTGACCGGCGATCTCGACATCGAGACCGTGAGCGGGGAGATGAACCTCGAGCGCATCAGCGTGAAGACGCTGCGCTCGGAAACCGTCAGCGGAGAGCTGACGTACGAGGGCTCGCTCGCCGCGGACGGGCGCTACGAGTTCCACTCCCAGTCCGGTGACGTGCGACTCCGTCTCCCCGCGGCCTCCGGCGGCACGGTGCGCATCGAGACTTTCAGCGGCGACCTCGAGAGCGACTTCCCGATGACGATGCAGCCCGGGGAGCGCAGCCAGGACCGTCCGCGCCGCATGGAGTTCACCTTCGGCAAGGGTGGCGCGCGCATCACGGCGGAGACCTTCAGCGGCGACATCACCATCGAGCGTAGCGGCACCAACCCCTGACCGTCGCGTGGAGCGACGGCACCATCACCCGGAGATCGAGTCATGACCAGAACGACCACCGCCCTCGCGCTCGCGCTGTCGGCGCTCGCCACCGCCGCGGGCGCACAGGCAACGGCGCAGTCCACCGGCACCGGCGACCGCTTCGACTGGAACGGCAACGTTCCCGCCGGCGCATGGATCATCGTCCGCAACGTCAGCGGCCCGATCACCGTCAACGCGGCGTCCGGACGCGGCGCCTCGATCTCCGGGGTGAAGCGTGTGCGCCGCGGCGACGCGGACTTCGTCCGCTTCTACAGCCGGCCGCTCGCGAACGGAGGGATCCTGGTCTGCGCGCTCTGGGGCGAGGACTCGAGCTGTGACGAGGACGGCGCACGCTCGCACAATCACAACGACCGCGACCACAACGACGTGAGCGTCGACTTCACCGTCTCGCTCCCCGCCGGCGTGAACGTCCGCATAGGAACCGTCAACGGTGACGCTGAAGTCGAGGGCGCGACCGCCGAGGTCGAGGCGAGCACGGTGAACGGCGAAGTGCGCGCGCGCTCGACCGGCGGTCCGGTCCGCGCCAGCACGGTCAACGGCGACGTCCGCGCCAGCATGCGCAGCGTCGGCAACGACGACCTGAGCTACTCGACGGTGAACGGCTCCATCGAGCTCGAGCTCCCCGCCTCCTTCAACGCCGACGTCGAGCTGAGCACGGTCAATGGAAGCTTCCGCACCGACTTCCCGATGACCCTCACCGGCCGCGTCAGCCCGCGCCGCCTCAGCGGCAAGATCGGCAACGGCGGCCGCGAGCTCCGCGCCCGCACCGTCAACGGATCGATCGAGCTGCGGAAGAGCAGCTGAGCTGAGGGGTCAGGGGTCGGGGGTCAGCCGTCGGCGCCGACCCCCAACCCCTGACCCCCCGGCCCCTTGGTCAGCCCACCGCCTCCGACGCCAGCCCGTCCAGCTCCCCCGCGAGCGTCAGGTCCTTCTGCGTGATTCCGCCCGCGTCGTGCGTGCTCAGCGTGCAGGTGATCTTCGTGTAGCGGATGTCGATGTCCGGATGATGGTCCATCCGGTCGGCCACCGCCGCCGCGCGGTCCACGAAGTCGATCCCGGCGCGGAAGGTCCGGAACCTGTACGTCTTCACGAGCGCGTTCCCGCGCCGTGCCCAGCCGGGGAGCTTGCCTAACGCGCGCTGGATGTCCAGGTCCGGCAGCTGTTCGCTCATCGGTCCTCGCGGGATGTGATCAGCGCGGCGGATTGGTCGGCGCCTTGGGCGATCCGGCCGTCGAGTCGCGCCGCGCCGAGTCGGCGCGCACCGCGTCCGCCACCTTGCCGGCGCCGAGCACGATCACCTCGACGCGCCGGTTCTGCTGCCGTCCCGCCGGCGTGTCGTTCGACGCCACCGGCTGCGTCTTCCCGAACCCCTTGGACGTGATGCGATCGGCGCCCACCCCGCCGGCGATCAGCGCCTCGCGCACCGACGCCGCCCGCCGCTCGGAGAGCTGCTGGTTGTAGGCGTCGGACCCGGTCGCGTCCGTGTGTCCCTCGACCGAGATGTTGTAGCTCGGGTACTGGTTGAGGATCGCCGAGATCTTCTCGACGTTCGCCGTCGCCCCCGGCTTCAGCGTCGCCTTGTTCACGTCGAACAGGATGTCGCTCAGGCTGATCACCAGCCCGCGCGAGGTCTCCTTGATGTTCGTGATCTCGGCGACCAGCGAGCGGAGCTGCGTCAGCGCGTCGTTCAGCTTCGCGTTCGCCTCCTCGGCCGCGCGGCGCAGCGAGTCCGCGCGCTGCTCGGCCGCCGTGTTCTGCTGCCGCAGCGCCGCGATCTCCGACTGCGAGAGCTGCTGCTGCTGCGCGAGCGAGTTGCGCTGCGCCTCGGTGAGCGAGAGGAGCCGGTTCAGGCGCGCCGTCTTCAGGCTGTCGGCCTCGCGCACGGCGATCGACTGGCGCTCGAGTGCGTCCGCGGTCTGGGCCTGACGAAGCGCGACGTGCGCCAGCCCGTCCGCGTACGCCTGCGCGCGATTGCCGTTCACCGCCGCGATCGCGTCGTCGATCGCCTGGCGCGTCTTGATCATCTCCGCCTCCACGCGCTGGTCGGCGCCATGCGCCTGGAGCGTCGCGTAGAGCTGCTCCGCCTGCGTCAGCTCGGCGGGCCGCTTCACGGTGGCGCACGCGGCGACGATCGCGCAGAGCGCGACGGGTAGGGTCCGTCGGATCGTCTTCATCGATTCTCCTCCTCGGGGGGGAGCGCGGAGAGCGCCGACTGCGCCTCCGTCCGGCCGCGCTCCGCGGTGAGCTGGAGCGCGGTCGCGCGAGCGAAGCGCGCGTCGGCGGTCGCCTCGCGCGCGTGCATCTCCGCTTCACCCGTCTTGCGCAGGCTCAGCTGGCTGCGCGCCGCCTCGAGGTGCATCCGCGCGTCCTTCATCACCCCGGCGGCGAGCGTGTCCGCGCCCGCGCTCTGCGCATCGGTGATCGCGCGCTCCGCGGCGGCGATCGCCGGCCCCGCGTCCTGTGTCTTCGGGAACCCACCAGTGCCGGCACAGGCGCCCAGCGCGCCGGCGGCCAGCAGCATCGCGAGTCGTGCTCGCATGTGACCGTCTCCTTTCGTTCGAGGTGCGGCGACGCGAGGGCAAGAACGGCTCCCCGGCCGCGTCCGCCGCTCGCATCGCCTGGAGTTTCGGGCTATATTCGGTATCCCTCGACAGCCCGGATTCCAGTGTCCCGTACCATGCGCACCAACCAGGCGCTCGTCCAGTCCGTTCTCTTCCCCGAGCTCGCGAGGGGGAACGGCCGGATGCTGCCGGTGATCGGGGAGCAGAAGGACATCCGCTACCATTCGGCGCCGGCGAAGAGCGTGTTGAACGGCCCCGAGGTGACGGGGATGGGGTACTGGTCGGTGAACCCGTACGTCGGCTGCGCCTTCGGCTGCTCCTACTGCTACGCGCGCTACGCGCACCGCTACGCGATGGAGCGCGCCGCGGCGAAGGACGCGATGGACGTCGAGCTGGCGCGCGACTTCGCCGAGATGCCGCCCTGGCTCGCCTTCGAGCGCCACATCTTCGTGAAGGACAACGCGCCTCAGGTCCTGCGGAAGACGCTGCGCCACGGCAGCGAGAAGCATCGCGCGCTCATCGAGGGCGACAGCATCGTCATCGGCACCGCGACCGATCCGTATCAGCCGGCGGAGCGGAAGTTCCGCGTCACGCGCGGCATCCTCGAGACGCTCGCCGAGCATCCCGACCTGTCGGTCGCGATCATCACGAAGAGCCCCTTGATCACGCGCGACATCGACGTGCTCTCGCGCATCAACCGCCATTCGCGGCTCTCGATCCATCTCACGATCACGACGATCGACCGCGAGCTGGCGCGCCGCGTCGAGCCGCGCGCGCCGACGCCCGAGTCGCGCATCCGCGCCCTCGCCCGCGTGCGCGAGGCGGGGATCGACATCGGCGTGAACTGCATGCCGGTGCTCCCCGGGATCACCGACAACCCCTCGCAGCTCGAGGAGCTGGTGAAGCGCGTCGCCGCCGCGGGCGCGACGCATGTCTACTCGTGCGCGCTCCGCCTCCAGTCCACCGCGCGCAAGCGCTACCTCCCCTGGATCGAGCAGGAGTTCCCGCATCTCGCCGAGCGCTATCGCAACACCTACGCTCACGACCACAACGCGGGCGAGAAGTACCGCGAAGGGCTGCGCAAGTTCTTCGACCGCCTCTGCCGCAAGTACGGCGTCCGCGGCTGGAGCTACGATCCGACCTCCGACGCGGACGAGAACGAGAGCGCCGACATGATCGCCGAGCCGGTGACGCCGCCGAGGTACGACGAGCAGTTGCTGTTACCGCTCTGACCCCCACATGCGAGTGAACGGGGGACGTGGGAAGTCGGACTCCCCATCGGTCATCCCTCGTTGTCCCCGCTCCCACGTCGTCCCCGGATCCCCAACTCGCTCCGCAGTCCCACGTTGAATTCCACGTCGTAGTGGAAGCTCGTCACATCACCGGATTCGTGTACCGCGAGATCCAACCATTGACCTCGCTCCACCACAGCCGCTGGTTCTGCGGCTTGCCGATCCAGTGCCCCTCGTCGGGGAACACGACGAGGCGGGAGGGCACGCCGCGCCGCTGCAGCGCGGTGAAGAGCGAGAGACCCTCGGTGTACGGAACGCGATAGTCGATCTCGCCGTGCAGCACGAGCGTCGGTGTCTTCATGCTCGTGACGTAGAGGTGCGGTGACCACTTCCGGTACTGCTGCGCCGACGCGGTCGTGTCCCACCACGGGCCGCCGAACTCCCAGTCGGTGAACCAGAGCTCCTCCGTCGCGCCGGCCATCGACTCGAGGTTGAAGACCCCGGCGTGCGTCACCAGCGCCTTGAAGCGGTCGGTGTGCCCGTTGATCCAGTTCGTCATGTAGCCGCCGTACGAGCCGCCGGCCGCCGCCATCCGCGTCGAGTCGATGAAGGGGAACGTCGCGATCGCCGCGTCCACTCCCTTCATGATGTCCTCGAACGCCTTCCCTCCCCAGTCGCGTGAGACCTCGTCCACGAAGCGCTGGCCGTACCCGGTCGAGCCGCGCGGGTTGACGAACATCACGACCTCCCCGGGCGACGCGAACATCTGGTAGTTCCACCGCCCGTGCCAGTTGTCGAGCCACGCGCCCTGCGGGCCGCCGTGCACGAGAAGCACCATCGGGTACTTCTTCCCGGGCTGGTATTGCGGCGGGCGAATCACGAACCCCTGCACGCTGTCCCCGCCCGCACCGACGTACCAG